>JAEYSJ010000352.1 GCA_023434855.1 Bacillota bacterium
GGGCACATTGTACGAAGAATTATGTTCATGTTATTGTGATGTGCTGAAATGGCAGGATGATATGCGGCGGCTGGAAAAAAGCATTGCCGTAGAAAAAAATAAGGAAGTCCTGGCATCTTTAATGAAAGATTATTCCGGGACAGTTGAGCAATTTGAGCGTAACGGGGGTTACGAATATGAAAATACCGTTCGCAAGGTAGCCTTTGGATTAGGATTTACCGCAGACGATTTTTCCCGCCCTCTTGATACGTTTTCCGGCGGGCAGAAAACCCGGATTTGTCTGGCTAGAGCGCTTATTAGGCAGCCGGATTTTTTATTTTTGGATGAACCGACAAATCATCTTGATATTGATATGGTGGAATGGCTGGAAGATTTCCTGTTAGGGTATTCCGGCGGTGTAATTATTATTTCCCATGACCGCTATTTTCTGGATAAAGTGAGCGGGCGGATTCTCGAACTGGAAAACGGTACATTAACTGCTTATCGCGGCAATTATACCGAGTATTTGTCCCAGAAAGCCGAACGGCAGGCAGCGTTGGCAAGCGCCTATGAAAAGCAGCAGGCCTATATTACTAAAACAGAAGCATATATTGACAGGTACCGGGCCGGCATTAAATCAAAGCAAGCCCGCGGCCGTCAGTCGCAGCTTGATCGGCTGGAGCGGATAGTTCTGCCAAGTGAAGGAGCCAGGTTTGATTACTTTGCTTTCAATCCGCCGTCCGAATGTGCCGTGCGGGTGGCTGAACTGGATGAAGCAACTGCTGCCTATGGCTCAAAAGTAATTTTTGAAAAACTGTCCATGTTAATCAGATGTGGTGACGGGGTAGCGCTGGTCGGGCCCAACGGTGTTGGCAAAACTACCTTGTTGAAGCTGCTGACCGGAGATTTGGCAGCCGTTGGCGGACGGGTAAAGCTGGGCAGCCGGGTGCGAGTGGGATATTTCTCCCAGGAACATGAAGGGCTAAACACAAAACAACGGGTATTGGACGAGATTATGCTGGAATTTGGCTTTAGTGAGGAGCGGGCAAGGCATTATCTGGGAGCCTTCTTGTTCAGAGGTGATGACGTATTTAAGATAATCGGTGATTTAAGCGGTGGGGACAAGGCCCGTCTGGCAATGATGAAACTTATGCTGACAGGCGCTAATTTTCTCATTCTTGATGAGCCGACCAACCATCTTGATATTCCGGCCAAGGAAGCTGTGGAAGACGCTATTTGCTGCTTTCCCGGTACTTTCCTTACAGTATCCCATGACCGTTACTTCTTAGATAAAGTAGCAAACTGTGTGTTCGAATTATCTGCCGGCGGCCTGACGGAGTATGCTGGCAATTATAGCTATTACCGGGAAAAGAAGCTGGCGGCTGAGAGAGCGGCGGCCATCCCGGCTGTGGGAAAAAAGCAGGAAAAGTCCCAGGCGAAAAAGACTGAACGACCACCGCGCAGGCAGGATAAGGAACGCCTGCTCAAAAAGCTGGAGGCTGAGATTGCCGCATTGGAAACAAATATCGCCAGTCTTGAGGTACAGCTCAATGACCCTGCCAGCCACGCCGACCCCTCAGCCAGCAAAGCGTTGGCCGACGAATACAGCCAAACGCAGGCAGCACTGGCAGAGAAATATGATGAGTGGATGGAAATACAATGAAGGCATTAGTATGATTCGTAACTTGCCAAGTTTAAAGATATACAAGTGGATGATGCTTGACAAAATATAAAGACGTTCTTATGGGTGTCTTTTATTTTGACTCAAACCGACTAGTAAGCCGACCTGACTTAGGTCGGCTTTTGTTTTTACAACACCGTCTGTGCTACTGTATTGCCAGCGCTAATTTAGAGGGACCGGTTCCTCGCCAAGGGTGAGGAAAATGGAATTAACAAAGTTGGTTAGCAGAGCTCAGGCGGGTGACCAAGCGGCATTTGCAGTTGTCTGCCAAAGATTTGAGGGATTAATTAAAAAATATGCCTTCCGGCCGCATTTACGTCCATTGGCAGAGGATGCGCAGGCTGAGGCCTGGCTGGCCGTGGCACTGGCGGTGCAAAGTTATGATAAGACAGTTGGGGTGCAGTTTGCCGGATATGTGGAAAGCCGGGTAAAGTATGCTTTGTGGAATCTGTTTAAACGCGAGCGCCGCCGCTGGCAAAATGAGCTGTCATTTGAGTGCCAGGACAATGAGGAGGGCGGAATAATAAATACTCTGACCGATGGCAGTGATATCGCCGCACAGGTAGAGCTAAGCCTGCTTGGCCAGGAAATACAGGAGGCTATAAAGCAACTGCCGCAGCGGCAGTGCCAAGTACTGACAATGACGGTGACTGGTGACATGGGATTAGCTGGTGCCGCCTGTCGCTTGGGGGTAACTGTGCAGGCTGTACATAATCTGCGCAAACGTGGTTTGGCTCGTTTAAAGAAGATGTGTTCCGGAATGTATAAAAGCGAAAGGGGGTGAGAACATGGCAGTAGTAAAAGTACCGCAAACCAGCAAACTGGTAATTAAAGTCCAAACCGGCGTAAACGCTACCGGTAATCCGGTGTACCGTCTGCGCTCTTATCAGAACATCAAGGCAGCCGCTGTTGACAGTGATGTCTTCGCTGTCGCCCAAGGTATGGCCGGACTACAAAAAAATACAGTAGTGAGCATTTCGCGGCAGGACGATAATACTTTAGTAAATCAATAAAGAGGTAAGCGTTTCGCTTACCCGGTAAGAAAAAACATATGCAAGGAGAATTTGATATGGCAAAAACATTGGAAATGGTTTTCCGTAGCGAGGGTGGTAAAGAGGTCACTATCAGTCTGCCTGATCCCAGGGATGACTTGAATTTGGCCCAGGTACACATGGTTATGCAGGACATCATTGACAAAAAAATCTTCAGCACCAAAAGCGGTGAACTAGCGCAAATTTCAGATGCCCGCATTCGCAGCAATGACACTGCTGCATTAGCCTAGCGATATAACATATAAAAATACTTCTGATGCCATTGCGAGGAAAACGACGAAGCAATCTCTTAACAGGCAAGGGATTGCTCGTTCCACGCAATGACAAAGAACTATCCGGCACGTCATGCAAAGCAGCGGGGAGGGCTTAAACATGGAACAGCTCCTGTGCTATGCAACAAATTATGGTTTTCCGATGGTGATAAGTATCTACTTGCTTGTACGCATTGAAGGTAAGCTGGAGGAACTGTCCCGCAGCATCAACGAATTGGCTAAGGCCATAGCTTGGAGAACATAGCAAAAAAAACAAGGGTTTTGTTTTGGCGTAACGCTGAAGCAAAACCCTTGTTTTTTCACAATACAGGAATGTATATGTTTTTGAGGCTGCTAGATCGGTAGTGTTTAAGATTAGCGAGCGGGAGAAAACGGTTAACCGCCAAGGACGCAAGGGATATTTTTATATTTCTGGATTAGAATTTAAGGGCCAAGCATCTAAGCATTTATTAATAGAATCCAATGTTTTTCTTGGCTACCCTGGCGGTTAGGCATGTCTTTAACAATATGGTGATTGTCTAATGAATATTCAAAGACACTGGACGTTTTTCTTATATAAATTTTTCGGCAGTGGGTATAATGTGAATAACTTATTATTATCTTGAACAGGAGCCGGTCAAATGAATATAAAGACAGGCGCGGAAATCGTTAAATTGCATAAAGAATACGAAGAAAAAATTAACGAACTTAAGGACGCAGCAGCTAATTTGCGTGAATATAATTATGCAACAGGCGTTCTTAGCGAGCAGCTTAATAAATTAAAGCTGGAAAGACAAAGTTTGGAGGATACCAGATTCCAGGCATTGGATCCTATTGTTATAGTTAAATCAACCCTCGGAGGCAAATAGAGTTTGTTGCTTTGCGGCTTTTTCCAGCGCCTTAGCCAACTGGTCGGCGCAGGAGGTACCCTTTTGACCGCAGTTTATTCCCTTGAGTCTGGCGATAACTTCATTGACTGGCATTCCTTCCACCAGTTTACTGATAGCCTGCAGGTTTCCCGGGCAGCCGTTAGTAAACTTTACTTTTTTTACTACATCATTTTCAATTTCAAAAGCGATCTTTTCTGCACACACTCCATTGGTATTGTAAATAACCACATTAAGAGCTCCTTTCATAACTAAAATTAAATTTCCAATTTCGCCGGATGAAGCAAACATTCCTTCATCAATATAGAATAATATCGCAAATAATAGTAATTTTGCTATAATACAAAATTAAATACTATTGGCGAAATATGACAGCATTGCGGAAAGTACAGGAGGATTTATGGCGATAGACTCCGAATAAATAAATTTAAAATTTTGGCAGGAGTTGTACCGGTGGAACATTTGGCAGGAACGGTAGAAAATATAACTTTTCAAAGTGATGACAACAGTTTTGTTGTTTTTAAATTAAGGCCTGGCAATGAACATGGGGTTGTGGCGGTTGTTGGTAATCTGCCGGCTCCTTTGGTGGGAGAGGAATTAGAACTGGCCGGCGAATGGGTAGAGCATGCCAAATTTGGCCGCCAGTTTAAAATGTCATCCTATAAACGTGTTGCGCCTACCAGCCTGAGAGGTATTGAACGGTTTTTAGGGTCAGGCGCTATCAAGGGGATCGGCGAGGCCATGGCTGCGCGGCTGGTCAAACATTTTGGCGCCAAGGTATTGGATGTGTTGGAGTTTGCGCCCCATCGTTTAGTGGAAGTAGAAGGCATTGGCAGTAAAAAAGCGGAGATGATCCGCGTTTCATATGCTGAGCAGGCTGAGCTCAGAGAACTTATGCTGTTTTTGGAGGTGCACGGCGTTACAGGGGCTTATGCCGGTAAAATTTTTGCCCAATACGGGTCGTTGTCAATTGATGTCCTGCAGGAAAATCCTTATAGGCTGGCGGAGGAAATCCAGGGAATAGGGTTTCGTACAGCTGATCAAATTGCCATGTCCTTAGCTGTGGACCGCCGGCATCCAGCCAGGCTGGCAGCCGGTATCGACTTCGCGCTGTTGCAGATATCCCAGGCGGGGCATTGTTGTGTGCCGGAAGATGTGCTTGTCAAGGAAACTGCCAAGTTATTGGCAGTAGACAGTATGGAAGTATCCCTGAAGCTGGCGGAACTAATAAAGCAGGATAGTCTCTGTGTCGAAGATTTCCATGGTATGACACTCATTTATCCCCGCCATTTGTACTATGCGGAAATACATGTGGCCGAGCGGCTGCTCCGGTTAAAGGACAAGGCTAAACCTGCCCCCAGGAAGGAATTCCGGGAGGTAGTGGAAGAATGGGAGGCGGCGTCGCAGCTTACGCTGGCAGCGGCACAGCGTGAAGCAATGGTATCGGCCCAGGCCAATGGCGTGTTAGTACTGACAGGCGGTCCCGGTACAGGCAAGACGACTACCGTGCGCGGTATTCTGGCGGTTTTGGAAGCGCAGGGTTTTAAGATATTGCTGGGCGCGCCTACCGGCCGGGCGGCAAAGCGGCTTAGTGAGACCACCGGCAGGAAAGCTGTGACTATTCACCGGTTGTTGGAAGCAACCGGCGGGTTGGACGGCGCGCCATTGTTTATGCGCAACGAGGATGAGCCGCTGGACGCTGATGTAGTAATTGTGGACGAAGGATCAATGATGGATATTTCGCTGATGAACTATTTCTTGCGGGCCGTACCTGACGGTTGCCGGATAATATTGGTGGGAGATGTGGATCAACTGCCGGCAGTAGGTCCAGGATCGGTTCTTAAAGATGTCATTCGTTCGGCAACAGTGCCGGTAGTGCGGCTTACCGAGGTTTTTCGCCAGGCCGGTGAAAGCATGATTGTACTTAACGCTCATCGTATAAATAAGGGTATGCAGCCTGATTGCCAAAGCAGTATGGATTTTCAGTTTGCAGAAATAAATAGCAGCGATCAAGTTGCCGCAAGAATTACTCAGCTGTGTCATGACCAGATGCCTGAAGAAGGATATGACTCTTTGCATGATGTTCAGGTATTGTCTCCCATGCATCGCCTGGATTGTGGCGTGGAAAATCTCAACAGGCTGTTACAAGAGGCGCTTAACCCGCATGAGGAAGGCAAGGCAGCAATCACCGGGGTGAACCAGCTATTACGTGAAGGCGATAAAGTAATGCAAATTCGCAACAACTACGAAAAAGGCGTATTCAACGGCGATATCGGCTTTATTATTGGCATTGAGCATGGCAAAGTTACTGTCAGGTATCCCGATAATGACGTCATTTATGAGCGGGGCGAACTGGACGAACTTCACCTGGCATATGCCATGAGTGTGCATAAAAGCCAGGGCAGCGAATACCCGGTGGTTATTATGCCGCTAATACCGGGACACCATATTATGCTGCAGCGCAATCTGCTGTATACGGCAGTAACCCGCGCCAAAGAACGGGTAATACTGTTAGGCACCAAAGCAGCCCTTAACACCGCCGTAAGCAATGACCGCACCCGGCGCCGCTATTCCCTGCTGGCTGAGCGGCTAAGGGGCGACGGTCTGAATTGAACTGGGAGGTGCTGCTATGCTCAAAGACTGGTGGACAGCCTTGCTTGATATAATTTACCCGCCTAAATGTCCGGTATGCCGGATTAACGTTACTGTTCATGGCTCCTGGTGCCCAAAATGCCTGGCCATTGTGTTTGTCCCGCGGGAAATTAATCTGGCGGGGCATCACCTGAAAGCCCTTGACAGCTGTCGGGTTGTATGTGAATACGCGGGCGGAGTCAGGCGTTTAATTCATGATATGAAATTCCGCGAAGCCGGGCATTATGCCGCTTACCTCACTTGGCTGGTAGATAGAGGTGTGGACCCGAAAGCATTTTCCGGCATTGATCTGGTGATACCGGTGCCGCTTCATGCCAGGCGTTTGGCAGAACGGGGCTATAATCAGACTGAGCGTATTTTCGGCAAATGGGCCGAACAGCAAGGCTTGAATTGGGCTGACAATGTATTGGTAAGGGTTCGTCCTACCATGCCGCAATGGGAATTGCAATTGTCTGCCCGCCGGAAAAATATAAAAGGCGCATTTGGTATAATGCGCCCGGAAGCAATCAAGGGAAAAAACATATTGTTGGTTGATGACATATTTACCAGCGGAACAACCATGGAAGAGTGCGCCAGACAATTAAAACAAGCGGGAGCAGTGCGGGTGGACGGGCTTGCATTAGCCAGCGGAGCATAGAATAAATGTGCATCTGGGCATTTCTAAACAGTCTCTTTTTATTATAATGTTGCGTGTTTTTTTAAACACGCTCAGCCTATCCCAACGCATCGATAAACGCTTTTACAACATCGGGATCAAAGGCCATACCGGACAGGCTTAACAGTTCTTTCACTGCGTCATCCTTTGTTTTTACCCACATTTGAGTACAGGGGTTAATAAACCGGTCGTAGTGGTTGGCTACAGCAATGATGCGTGCTCCCAGGGGAATATTCACTCCTTTGAGCCGCTTGGGGTAGCCTTTGCCGTCCCAGCGCTCGTGATGGTAACGGATGTAAGGAATCAATTCCTGGCATGATGAAATATTTTCCAACATGTAACTGCCGGCATTACAGTGATTTTTAAACACACTCATCTCGCGTGTGGACAAATAAGGCATTTTGGCAAGTACTGCATTTGGCACAGTCAGGTGCCCCAGATCATGCAGCAGGGCTGAAATGCGAATACGCTCGATTTCTTCCCGCGGCAGACGCATTTTTGCGGCGATACTAACAGCATAATTGGCTACCTGATAGCTGTGCAAATGCAGGTTAGCGCTTTTCAGTTCAATGAGGTGCATAAGACTGGAAATAATACTTTGCAATGTTTCATTACTGCTTGTATAACTTTCCGGGTCTTGCATAAGTGTTAGCATATACACGACAAACTGCCTTTCGTTATAAAGTAGTTATATTCTAATTAGCTAAAAATCGATATAATCCTGCAAGCTAATGAAAAAAATGTGTATATTAACCAACTTTATAAGATTTGGTTAATTAACATATACTTGGAAAACAACTAAATTGTATACTATTTTCCTATATTTATTAATATTACCACATTTTTTTGCAAATTTTTTAAAAATTTTCTGGTAATATTGCTCATTGTTCTAGTATAATAGAATTGACATCTATTATTGTTACGAGAGGCAACTGAAAGGGAGCGTGTAATAGCAATATGGGTATAATGAATTGTCCGCAATGCGGTAAACTCTTTGTGGAAAGTCCGGCGGGTCTTTGTCCGGAATGCTATGCTGAACAACAGCAGGACGAAGTCAAGGTTGCGGATTATTTGCGGGAAGTCGGCAAGTCTTCCGTGCCGGAAATTCACCGCGCTACCGGTGTGAAAGAGAAAGTTATTATTCGCATGATAAAGCAGGGCAGAATTCTCACCGATTTTAATGTCAGCTATCCTTGCGAAGTCTGTGGCAAAATGATTGACGAAGGCCGGTTATGTCTGGAGTGCAGCCAGCATATTGTTAAACAAATTAAGCCTAAAGACTGGGAAAAAGAAGAACATCCTACCAGGACCGGCGAGCGGATGTATACCAGGGATTCGCTGCTTAGGGATAAATAACTGCACAGATCCGAAGGCGAAAACAGGTGTTATTGCAAGCAAATAGGATTAATCTGAGGATAATTTCACAAAAATGCTAAATATAAGTTATGGCGGGGATTAATGTCCCTGCCATTTTTGTCGATACTATTATGTAAGGAAATTCCCCGAAAGTTATGAGGTGTTAAGTATGATTATTTCAGGCAAACAGGTTCAAAATATCGCCAAGATTTATGGCGAGCAAAATAAGATTACGAAAGATACGAAAAAAGAAGTGACGGCGTCTACCGGAAAAAAAGATGAAGTAATTCTTTCCACCAACGCCCAGGAATTTGGGCAACTGATGCAGGCAGCAAAAGGAATGTCCGAAGTGCGGGAAGATAAAGTTAAGGAATTTTCCGAACGCATTGCCTCCGGAAATTACCATGTGGATGCCAAAGATATCGCCGAAAAAATGATATGACACGCGCATGTGTTGAGCTTGTAAATAGGAGGAAATATCAGTGAATGATGTCTGGGGAAGTCTGATTTCCCTGCTGACCGAAATGCTTGATATCTATAAATTGTTGTTGAGCCTAAGTGAAAAAAAGCGTGATATTTTGGTAAATAACCAAGTGCAAGAACTGGAACTTATAACCAGGCAGGAAGAAGCGTCTATCGTCCAGGTTGGCAAGTTAACAGTACGGCGGGAAAAAATCATGAAAGAACTCGCCGGAATGTATGGAATTGCAGGGAAAGTCGATTTGTCCAAGTTGCGGCAATTGGCTCCCCCCCTGACAGTTGGCCAACTGGACAAGCTTACCGGGGAATTGAAACATATTGCAGAAGAATTGGCGCGTTTAAATAAGCTTAATGCAGAGCTTACCGAACAAGCGCAGAATATTATTAATTACAGTATAAACTTGCTGGCCCAAACTGCCACCGGTCCCACATATGCACCCCAAGGGCAGGACGGAAAATCAGCCGAAGCCCACAAAAAAGTGATGTTTGACTGGAAAGTATAATGTAATTGCAGAAGATATAAATATTAAACTGGAAAGGCAGATTAACAGTGCAGCAAAATGAAATTGCCGGTAAATTGACAAGCATAATGGAGAACTTACTTGCAACATACTATGAACTGGAAACAATCGGTCTGGAAAAGCGAAAAATACTGGCAGATGGCGATATCAACCTGCTTCGCGATATTGTCGACAGGGAAGAAAAAATTGCCTGTGCAGTAATGAGCCTCGAACAAACCTTAAAAGCCGCTGGCGGTTCACAGCAGCCATCCTTGCGACAGGTCATTTTAATGCTGGATGAGCCAATCAGAACTAACTTGCTGGAATTGCTGGAAAAATTAAATTCCGTAATGCAGTCAGTCAAGTTAATTAATTCAATTAACTCTGAGATAATTGACCATTTATTATGCTTTCTAAACTATGAATTTAGTTTGATATCAGGTCCGATTACTCCGCATGTTTACGGAACGGGGGGCTGCGACAGCCAGCCTGGGCCCAGCCGGATTCTGATAGACAGAAAAATATAGGAGAGTGAATCTATGAGGTCAACATTTAGCGGTTTGAATACAGTGACATTGGGTTTAGCAGCGCAACAGCTCAGTCTTGATACGGTGGGGCATAATATTTCCAACGCCAATACCCCGGGGTATTCACGACAGACCGTTAACCTTGTCACAACAAGGCCTGATAATTTCTACGC
This sequence comes from Bacillota bacterium, assembly GCA_023434855.1. Next base: position 10,194 of record JAEYSJ010000352.1, read on the forward strand.
TAACGGGACGCTGCAGGCGGTAGGCTCAGGAGTTACGGAGCAGTCGATTACCCGGGCGCGGGATGCCCTTATCGATAAGCAGTACTGGCAACAAAACAGCGCCCAAAATTACTGGCAGAATAATTCCGATGTTTTAGGCAAGGTTGAGGACATATTCCATGATACGAAGGATGCCGGTATTACAAGCGCGATAAACAATTTTTCAACAGCTTTGCAGACTTTGGCGTCCGATTCCGGAAATGACGCGGCCCGTACCAACGTGCGAGAAACGGCCAATGCGCTGGTGCAGACCCTGGACCAGGATGACCAGCACCTTAAAGATCTGGCCAATGATATAACAAGTCAGATTTCCACACAGGTAACCAATATCAATAATATGACCAGCCAAATAGCAAGTTTAAATAAACAGATTTCTTTACAGATAGCGTCAGGCATAACACCTAATGACCTACGTGATAAACGTGATTATCTGGTCGATCAGATGTCAGCAATAGCCAAAGTGCAGGTGTATGAAGACAAAAACGGTGCTTATACGGTGTCAATACAAGGTGCAACTTTGGTCCAGGGAAGCAACTCTATTCAATTGCAGGCAGTGCCTCTCGTCGCCGGTGACGCCAATTATAACAATTCACAACTATATGGTTTTAGTGCAAATAAAGTTGTTATAGCCGGTACTACGACGCAAATTTCGTTTACCGGTGGGGTTTCCAGTGGAACGATGCAAAGTTTGTTCGAGTCCCGGGACAATACTTTAGTAGGATATTTTAGCAACCTCGACAAGATGGCCCAGTATTTGATGCAAAATTTTAATACCCAGCATAAGGCCGGCCTGGACAATGAGGCGACGCCAAAAGCCGGGGACAATTTCTTTGGAGCAACAGGTGTTGACTATACAACAGGTAAGGCGCAAGTTACTGGCGTATCAGTTGCAGCTGCAGGCATTCCTGCCGCTGGTGCCGGTACTTTTACGGTTAATCTCCAGACAATTACTGTAGCGGCAGGCGATACCGCAGCTACTATTGTGGCAAACCCAGCCAATATTGCTGCTTTCGCTGCAGCGGGGGTAACGGCTACGGCTACTGCCGCCGGGGAACTTGTGTTAACGCAAAATACAGCCGGGGCAGCAAATAGTATTACGCTTGGTGGCACTGCCGCTGTGTTGTCGGCGCTTGGCTTGAACGCAAATACATACACCGGTTCCGATGCCGGTACCGGGTCGAATAGTTGGATGAATGAATTGATGGTGAACTCCGACTTTTATGCAACCAACGGCACTGATCTTATTGCCGCGCGCGGCACCAGTTCCGGCGGGCCTGCTGACGGCACCAATGCCACTAGTTTGTCAAATGTACTCCTTAATCCCCCAGCAGCTGCATCTGCCGCACTGGGGAATCAGTGCCTGAACGATTTTTACGGCTCCATGATCAGCGCCCTGGGGGTAAATTCCCAGCAGGCAACGAATACCAACAGTAACCAGCAGATATTGTTAAATTCTACTTCCAATTGGCGCCAATCCGTTTCCGGTGTGAATATGGATGAGGAAATGTCAAATATGATTAAATTTCAGCAAGCGTACGGTGCAGCTGCCAAAGTACTGTCAACTATTGATGCCATGATTGGTACATTGATCGCTGCCCCGGGTGCTGCCACATAAGGAGGGTGAATTTAAATGCGCATAACTAATAACATGCTGACAAATAATTTTATGAATAATTATAATCAGTCTTTGTCCAAAGTAAGTAAATTGCAGAATCAATTAGACAGTGGTAAGGCGATTGATAAGCCATCTGACGATCCCGTTAAGAAGGTGCGCAGTCTTAATTTTTACACCGGTCTTAGCACCAATGATATGTTTTCCCAAAACGCGAGTGACGCAATATCATGGATGTCAACAAGTGATGGTGCTATCAATAGCATAGTGGACAATATTACCAGCATAAGGACGCTGGTAGTTAATGCGTCCTCGACAAATCCGAAAAGTTCCTATGATGCAATTTCGACTCAAGTCGATAAGGCTATTGACGAATTAGTCGATCTGGGTAATACCCAAATTGGCGGCAGGTATATTTTCGGTGGTCAGGCTGATCGTACATTTGCTAATGGTGCAACCCAGCCGTTTACCCGTGATTCGGCAACCGGGGTAGTAACTTATAATGGCACATGGGATGGCCAAGCGACAGATAATAATTCGGCAACTAGTGCGGCTAATCCTACTCTTCCAAACGCCGGAACAATATGTATGAAAGTTAGTCCAGGTGCTCCGGACCCTATACGTGACAAGATTAATGTGGATGGACAGTCGCTTTTCGGAACCATGGACACATATGGTGATCATGCAACTTATGTTGGTACATATCCTTCTCCTCCGCTTACTGTGCCTGCCCAGCCTGCCCAAGATCAGCCGCAGCCGGCAATTTTTCAACATTTAAACCAAATTAAAGCAGATATAAAGAGCGGAAATACGGCAAACCTGACCCAGGAACTTAAAGTTCTTGACGACGATTTGGATACAGTTATTTCGGCACAAACTACCATGGGATCCCGCATGGCCGTATATCAAAACATACAAGGTCGTTTAACTAGCGATAACGTCACAATTAAATCAGACCTTTCCACTAACGAAGATCTTGACCAGGCCAAAGCCAGCATTGATATTACGGAAGCTATGAATGTTTACAATTCGGCGTTGGCGGTAGGCGCCCGCGTTTTACCAAACTCTTTGGTGGATTATTTAAAGTAATTAATTAGATGACAAAAAGGGGGTGGTAATCAGTGGAACAGATTCAGATTGACCAGGGCTTTGGTCAAATAGGAATAAAAATTACCCCGCCTGATTTAAAGTACAAGATCAAGCAGCCGGAAGCGGACATCAAGATTAGACAAGCTGATTTGCAGCTTAAAATTGAGAAACCGGAAGTAATTGTTGACTTGCGCCAATCGTTTAATACTATGGGATTGCAAGATATTGACACCTTATCACGCTCTATGGGCGACGAAGCTAAGCAAACACTCTTAAAGGGTATTGAACGCCGGGTAACTGAGGGTGAGGAATTAGCCAAACCGAAAGGCGCCTCGGTCGGGAAAATTGTTGCTGCTTCTGCGGCAACCGAAATACCAAAAAAAGAACTGGTAATTGGTCTGATGCCCGCTGTTCCCCCCAAGATTACCGCCAGACTTGGACAGGTGAAAGGGTTTTATACACCCGGCAATGTTGCGGTAAAATTAGACAAAGGAGAATTAAATGGAACATTCACCTGGGGGAAGGTGGATGTTTATATGGAACGTGAACCTTATATTGACATCAAAGCATAACTGGAGGATAGACATGAGTGTTAGTAAGCCGATAGAAAACAATGAGCAGGTATGGGTGGTAAACTTTCCCCATGGTCTCGTCGGGTTGGAAGAGTATCATAGATTTGTTGTTGAAAAATTGCCGGACCAGGAGCAGTTTTGGCTGTTGCGGAGCTTGGATGATAAGAATTTTGGATTGGTGCTTACCAATCCATTTTGGTTTAAGGCGGATTATGAATTTGAATTGCCTGATATGTGCCTGAAACAATTGGGAGATAAACGGGATATGAGAGTATTTGTTACTGTTACTCTGGCTGCCGCACCGCAAGATATTACCGTGAATCTTCTCGGACCTATTGTGCTGAATCCGGCGACCAGCATTGGGTTTCAGATTTTAGTCGCAGACAAGGGATATACAACTAAACATAAGTTGATGTCTTCCGACCCGGTGGGAGGTTAATGACATGTTGGTTTTGGCCCGTAAAACAAAACAGTCACTGCGGATCGGCGACGATATCGTTATTACGATTTTGGGCATCCAGGGTGATCAGGTGCGGCTGGGAATTACTGCGCCGCGGGATATACAAGTATTAAGACAGGAACTCTATGAAGAAGTCAGCGAGGCGAACACTCAGGCGGCACAAACAATTCATACCGCTGATATTTCTGTACTTTTAAATCAAATTCAAATAATAGATAAAAATGCAAGAAATAGCGAGAAAAAATAAATATATTGCAAAAAAACCGCAAATTTTAATCAAAAATGTCCTTAATTGACGACGAAAATCTAACGATATATATAATAACAGTGTGAAGCTAGTGAAATAAGCTGCATCTGTTAGAAAATTTGGCAAGGATGCCAATTTAAATTCAAGGAGGAAAAAAGAATGATTATCAACACTAACGTACCTGCATTGAATGCCTGGAGAAACCTGGAAATCCAAAATACCAGCGTTCAACACTCGCTGGAAAAACTGTCTTCCGGCAAGCGGATCAACAAGGCTGCGGATGATGCCGCCGGCCTGGCTATCTCAGAAAAAATGATCGGTCAAATCAATGGTTTGAACCAATCTGTCAGCAACGCTCAGGATGGCATTTCGCTCATCCAGACTGCTGAAGGCGCATTGAACGAAACTACTGCTATCATCCAACGGATGCGCCAACTGGCTATCCAATCCCGTAACGACACCAATACTGCTGGTGACCGTGGCCAGATCCAGAAAGAAGTTGACCAATTAGTTAAGGAAGTTCAGCGTATCGCCACAACTACCCAGTTCAACACCAAGAACCTGCTGACTGGTTCGGCAGCAAACGTTGTTTTCCAAATTGGTGCCAACAAAGGCCAGACCATGACTGCTAAGATCAGTGCAATGTCAGTTAATGCACTGTTTGGCGCATCTGCTAATGTCAGCGTTGCCGGTTCTGTAAACATTTCCGGTGCTATTTCCACCCTTGACACTGCCCTGAGCGCTGTTTCGACGGTTCGTGCCAATCTTGGCGCAATCCAAAACCGTTTGGAGCATACTGTCAACAACCTGAACGTTGCTTCCGAAAACCTCTCTGCTGCCAACTCCCGGATTCGCGACGTCGACATGGCCAAAGAAATGGCCAACTTCACCAAAACCCAGATCCTGGTACAAGCTGGTACCGCTATGCTGGCGCAAGCCAACCAGGCACCGCAAGCAGTTCTCAAACTGCTCGGATAATAAGTATCTCAAAGTGCGACCGGCCGGCGTTATGCCGGCCGGTTTTCACTAAAGAAAGAAGGGTTGCCTGATGAAAGTTAATGCAGTCAATTCAACAGTGACACCGCCCAATACGGAGCAAAAACCGGCTGTCGCGGTGAACACGGGGGCAACTGACGAATCGCAAAAAGCAGCAGGAGCTAATCCGGCGAAATTGGTGGAAGCGGTTGAAAAATTAAACAAAGATGCTGAAGCAAGCAATCGCGAGGTCCGGTTTGCTCTTTATAAAGATACACATCGTATTTTCGTTGAAGTTGTAGATAAAAATACCAAGCAAGTTGTTGCAACATTCCCCCCGAAACAAATTCTCAAAATGGCGGAATCTTTGGAACAAGAAGCCAAACAAGTCCACAATAAAGGCTAATTAGGAGGTGAAACTATGGCTTCATCTGTCACTTCCACAACTAGTGGCAATCTCTCGTTTACTACTTCATCCGCGCTGGGGACAACGCATATGAATGGGCTGTCTTCCGGACTGGATATCGATTCGCTGGTTAGTGCAACCATCCAAGCCGACAGTATTCCTGTTACTCTGCTGCAAAATAAGAATACCAAATTGCAGGCGCAGATGAACGATTATAACAGCATTAAGACGGCGTTGTTCACCCTGAGCAGTACTGTGAGCGACTTGACCTATTCGTCTTCACTGGACGCCAAGACGACAACGACATCAGATAACAATGTTGTTACTGCCGCGGCCTCGACCGGCGCAATCATTGGCACCTATGATATCAATGTAGCGCAAACAGCCACTGCTACCCATATTCTTTGTGCTCCTATCGGGTCGACCTATGCAACAGTGACCGGCAGCGATATTACCGGCAACGATGCCAATACGGCTTTTTCCAATCCGTCAGTTTTTGGCGGTACTATCAATGCCGGTTCGTTCCAAATTAATGGTAAGACAATTACTGTAACAACTGCAGATACCATTAATACTGTTTTGCAACAGATTAATTCTTCCTCAGCGGGAGTAACAGCGACACTATCAGGCGGGAAAATTGTGCTGACCCAGAAAACAGCCGGTGCGGCATCAACAATTACGGTGGCCGCAGACACCAGCGGATTCGTGGCAGCTACAGGGCTGAATGCAGCAGTGCAAGCAGGGCAAAATTCTACTGTGAGCACCGGCACCTTCGCAACCATAACCGGCACCAAAAACATCACCAATGCCAACGCTAACGATGAGACATATATTGCCCTTGCCGGCACGATCACCATCAATAACAAAAGCATCAGCATTGATGCAACTGATACCGTCAATACCATTCTGAATAAAATCAGTGACTCAGGTGCCGGGATAAAGGCGACGTTGTCAGGCGGGAAGGTTGTCCTGACCCAGAACACCGCCGGTTCTACGAAAGCGATAACACTGAATTCGGATAGTACAGGCGGCAATATTATTACAGCCCTTGGCCTGACAGTGGGAGCATCAGCGTCCGGTACCGATTCCGACGAAGCTACGACACTACAAAATACTTCGTCAAATGCGTTAAAAAATATAACCGCTGGCTATTTTTCCATCAACGGTTACTTTTTTAAAGTCGACCCAACTACCGATACCCTGGATTCGATTATCAGCAGAATCAACAGTTCCAATGCCGGTGTGGTCGCTATCTATGACGCCAATGCCAAAACCATTTCGCTTGCCGCGAAAACAGCCGGGTCAAAGCAAAACATCACCCTCGGCACCACCGGAGTAGGTGGTACCGATACATCGAACTTCCTGGACCAAGTGGGTCTGACGGCAGGCACCAAAACCCAGGGAACGGATGCCCAGGTCACGGTTAACGGCGTTGCAGTTACTCCGACCAACAATACCGTCACCTATAATAACACCACTTTTAACATTGTTGGATCAGGCTCCGCCACAGTCACGGTAAATAGTGATATTGATTCCATTGTTACTAAGGTCAAAAGCTTTATCTCTCAATATAATACTGCAATTGACCAGGTCAATAGCAAATTGAATGAAAAGCCGGATTCCACATCAAATGATTCGTCTGTTGGCGACTTGTTCGGCGATAGCACTCTGCGGGATGTTTCCCAGACACTGCGCAGCTATAGTTACTCCATCTTTTCAACCAATGACATCAACATGCAGCAGTTGTCCCAGGTCGGAATTACCACCGGCAGCGTGGGGCAATCGCTTGCCTCTAGTAAGACTGGGGAGCTGTCGCTGGATGAGAGTAAACTGCGGGCCGCGCTGGAAGCCGATCCCAATGCGGTTGCTAAGCTGTTCGGTCAATCGTATATTTCAGTGGGCAGTGATGCCGGAAGTCGTGAAACCGCCAGCCGTACCGATGGTACCCATTATCAATTGGCGCACGGTTCGGTTTCCTCGGTGCAAATCTGGGTTAACGGCGTGCAATACACGCAAGTTTCCGGCACGCCGAAACCGGATGACAATACGGCAAATCCGCCGATTAAAAACCAATTCTCGGTGGACTATACGACAGGCAAAATTACGTTTGGCAACACGATTAACGCAACAGATCAGGTCACTGCTGCCTACGACTATGATACTTCAGGCAGCCAGCAAGGTTTGTTCGTGCAGATGAAATCTTATCTGGACGGGCTTACCCAGGTGGGCGGCACCTTTGACGCCATCACCGGTTCCGATGGGTCAATAACCAACATGATGAAGTATAATAACGACCGTATCAGCGAACTGAACGACCGCCTGCAACTGGAACAGGCCAGTCTGTATACCCAGTATCAGGCTATGGAAAGTATACTGATGGACCTTAAGAGCCAGCAGAATTTCCTGACTTCTCAGTTAGCAAGCCTCTCCTCATCGAAGTAAAACTTAATGGTCAACCAATTGTGTTGGCCATTAAAAACGTCAGGTATTGTACACTAATGTTTAGTTGTGTTCACTAGGAGGTATCACGTGAAAAGTCTACACCATGAAGTGTTTCAGTTGTTGACCAGGCATGCAACATCATATTCCCAACCGATGAATTCGCGGGAAATTGGCGAGTTGCTGAAGGTGACGCCTTCCTACGTACGTAGTCAATTGTCGCAGTTAGTCAAAGAAAGGTTGGTCGGAGTACGCCGTGGCAACGGCGGAGGCTATTATATAATAAGAGAGGATGCATCCGTTTATGTCAATCACCGTTGAACAGCAGCAACTTAATGATTTGGCACATACCCTGGAAGATATGAGTGGCTACATATGCCGGTTGGAGCAGGGTTGCGCGGCATTGCCGGCCGCCTTTCTCGCGGAGGATAAATCGCAGCCGCTCGGAAATTTGTCCCATATACTGGAGGGAATTGGCTATTACCATAAATTATTACAGTCGGCTATCGTACTGCTGGCTATCGATCCGATGGAAGATTTATTGAACAACATCTCGGTTTGCTCATTCACTGAAGAAATACACCGGACTTTTACAAGTGTCTTTCAGGCAGCGGAAGGGGAAGACTATTCTCTGGTAGCCGACTTGATTGAATATGACCTGATTCCGGTTGTGCATACGGCCCGCCAACTGCTGGAAGTAATGCTTCATCGGTACACAGAAAGGGTTGTTTAAATTGGCGCAGACCGCAGAAAATAAATTGGAAAAGGGTAATTGGGCGGCATGGAAAAAGCGCTACGGCAGGGAAAAGCCGGCAAATATCATTGAATCAAGCTGCATCGAAATTATTGCTGGCAGAACCGGATTATCTACGGTACGGGTAATAACAGAAAGTGGCAAACCGGTATTTTTGCACAGTTCGGTTGACCCTGTCAAAGAAGCGCAAAGGGTCGCGGAAAATGTTCAAGCCCCGGCAGGAGCGGTTGTTGTTGTGTATGGCCTTGGTCTGGGCTATCTGGTGGAAGCTTTGCTGGATAAATTGGACGAAAAGGTTCCTTTATTCGTCTTGGAACCGGACGGGAAGTTATTTTGGGCAGCGATGCGGACCAGGAACTTACGCCCGATTATTGAATCACCGCGGGTCTACATTCTACCAGGTGATTCCAGGGATGCCGTTAAGGCCAAGTTTTTTCAATTTTATAATTCAACTCGCTATACTCAGTTAATAACCACCGGATTACCCGGACATCAAACTGTCTATACCGATTATTGGGAAGCAGTTATTATAAATATCCGGGATGTTGTCAGCGCCAAACTGCTTAACTTGAACACCATGATTAAACTTGGACCGGATATGATGGCCAGTGCTGTTTTGAATTTGCCGCATTTTTACAGTCATCCGGGAGTACGGGAGTTATATGATAAGTTTACTGATGTACCGGCCATTATCGTATCGGCGGGGCCTTCTCTGAACAAGAACATTCATTTGTTGCAGGAGGCTAAAGGAAAAGCGGTTATTCTGGCGGTTGGGACGGCTGCCAAAGCTCTTCAGAAGCAGGGGATACAGCCGGATTTCCTTGTCAGCCTTGACCCCCACCCTCTTAATTATGAACATTTCAAAGAGATAGATACCGAAAAGATCTGCTTGCTGGCAGAATTGCAGTCCAACCACATGATCTTCGAGAATTACAAGGGACCGATGTTTGTCTCTGGGAAAATGACGTTATTAAACTGGTTTGGCGGCTTATTTGAAGATAAAGGGGTAATGGAAAGCGGCGGATCGGTTGCTAATAGCGCCATGTCGATTGCCTACAAGATGGGTGCCGACCCCATTATATTGGTGGGACAAGACTTGGCTTACTCCAAAGACGGGCATTCTCACGCAGCAGGAACGAACTACGAAGATAAAGTATTGACCTCCCAAGAGGGCCTTACCTTTATTAACGTGAAGGCAAATGATGGTGGCGAGTTGCTCACAGACCGCGCCTTTTATCAATTTCTTTGCTATTTCGAAATGTGGATACGGCGTAAGAATGACAGGATATATATCAATGCAACTGAAGGTGGAGCATTTATTGAAGGAACCAAAATTATGACGTTACGTGAAACACTTGACCAATACTGTCAGAATTCGCGGGATATAAAGAAGGTTATTCAGCAAGCTCTGGATTCCTTTGAGGTTCCAAACATGGAACCGTTTATCGAGAAATTCGAAAACCAAATAGAAAAAATTGATCATGTTTTTACCGAAATCAAAACTGCGTTAAAACGTCTTAAACAGTTGGAAAAGGCTTGTGAAAGTAAGAAAGGGAAAGAAATGCAGCAACACGTCAAGGCTGTCAAAAGGATTTTCCAAAGGTTTACCAAGGATGAGTTTATTTCCAATTTACCTGAATGGTTTGCCAAGCGGGACCTGCACCAAGTTCTTTATCGAACGCATCAAGCGGAGAATTCGGGCGAGGATGATTTCCGCGCTGCCATCGCCGACTATACTGTTTATTATGAAATGGTCCATGAAGGGGCCGAGCGGTTAAAAAGTCTTTTTGAGACATGCATAAAACAGGTTGAAGGGAGAAACGGTAATGGTCAATAATCCGTATGAGAGTTATAAGCGTTTGCAGGTTGAGACTGCCAGCCAAGGAAGACTTATTCTGATGCTGTACGAAGGAGCATTAAAAAACTTACGGCTGTCGTTGGATTTTATCGCTAACAAAGACACAAACCAAGCTCACCGGTGTTTGATTAAAGCCCAGGAGATCATAATGGAGCTGAACTATTCTTTAAACATGGACGCCGGGGAAATTGCGCAGAAGCTGCGTAGCTTGTATGAATATATTCATCGGCGCCTGGTTCAGGCCAATATCAAAAAGGATAGCGTGATTGTTCAAGAAGTCATCGGCCTGCTGTCGGAATTGAAAGAGGCCTGGGATGCCATTATCCTGGGAAACAAAGCGGCCGTTACGACTGTAAATGGAGGGTAGCCGTGACGATCGCAGCGAAAGAAACACTCATTCTCAAGCATTACCGGAACATCCAAAAATTGTCCTTGCAACAGCTTGAGGCCATAAAAAAAGAAAACTCAGCAGACGCCGCCAGATTTATTGAACAGAAACAGTTGATTATTGAGCACATAAAAAAATCTGAAGCGGATTTAGATTATTCGGATTTTTCAGAGAAGACGCTTGAACAACTGCGGCAACTGTTATCAAATATCAACGCTATGGATGCGGAAAGCCAGCAATGTTTATATGAGAAAAAAGAAAACACCCGCAGCCGTATAGTTGCTTCCCAGAAAGGAAAGATTTTGCGGCAGGCCTATGAAGCTTCATTAGGGACAGGTAGTATTGTCAATAGGTCCAAATAATTATTGCGAGTTGCAGGGAAGTGATACTGATGAAGTTAAATGGCAAAAAGATTTTGGTCACAGGGTCCGATGGTTTTATTGGTTCCCACCTTACAGAAGAACTGGTGAGGCAGGGGTACGACGTACGGGCATTTATATTATACAATTCTTTTAATTCCTGGGGTTGGCTGGATCACTCACCAAAGGAAATCCAAGAAAGTATAGAGATATTCAGCGGTGATGTGCGCGATCCGCATGGTGTAAAAAAGGCTATGACGGGCTGCGATGTAGTATTGCACCTGGCGGCCCTGATTGCTATCCCGTATTCCTACCACTCACCGGATACTTACGTTGAAACCAATATCAAAGGTACCTTAAATATCGTTCAGGCGGCGCGGGAGCTGGGTGTTGAGAAAGTCATCCATACGTCTACCAGCGAAGTATACGGCACTGCCCGGTTTGTACCTATAACCGAGGAACACCCGTTGCAGGGGCAGTCCCCTTACTCTGCCACCAAAATCGGCGCCGATCAGATTGCCTTGTCTTTTTATAATGCATTCAGTACGCCGGTTGCTGTTGTCCGTCCTTTCAATACCTACGGTCCGCGCCAGTCGGCCAGGGCAATCATCCCGACAGTTATTACCCAGATCGCCAGCGGCAAGCGCGACATAAAGCTGGGGGCATTGCATCCAACGCGGGATTTCAACTATGTGGCAGATACGGTGCGGGGCTTTATAGCTATGGCTGAATGTGACGCAGCAGTAGGGGAAGTCATCAATATCGGCAGCAATTTCGAAATTTCCATCGGAGACACCGTGAACCTCATTGCCGAGGTGATGGGTGCTGATATTAATATTATTACGGAAGAAGTCAGACTGCGACCCGAGAAAAGTGAAGTAGAACGGTTATGGGCCGATAATGCCAAAGCCAGGAGAATCCTCAACTGGGAGCCGCAATACGGTGGTAAGCACGGTTTCAAGCGAGGGCTGGCGGATACTGTTGCCTGGTTTACCAACAAAGATAATCTTAAGAACTTCAAGACCAATATTTACAACTTATAATGTTTGGTTTGAAGTCTGCATCAGGAATGGGAGGATTATTCCTTGCAAGCTATTATCGAGGAAATGAGAAATATATGTGCGCTGTATTGTGATACGGAAATACCCACCAGGAAGATACTGGAACTATCGAACGAGTATTTTTGTAATATCCGCACACTTTATGAAAAGTTGGATAATGAACAGCAATCTTTGTGTGTCCGCTTTTTAGAGGACGTGCTAGAATCTGATGATCTGGTAATAAAGATATATCATACGTCTTTTCTTTTAGCACTTACCTGGCAGGAAAAGTACCTGCGCCAACTAATCACGATGGCTTTTGATTCGCAACTGTCGCCGAAGGAAAAGTCTTTTTTGTATTGGCAATTAGTAAGGAAAGCATTTGTCAATCCGGCACTACTATCTGGGGATGTCAATGTTGGATTGCGCAGGTTATATAAGCAGATTTACGAAGACTTCAAAAAGCGCCTGCTAGAAGGTCATCGATGGATCCCGGCGGATGCAAGAAATAACAATTTCGTTGTAGTTATGACTAATCAATTTTTAGGACCGCGCCATAGCCCGACTCAAGCAGTGGTTGCGCGGTGCCATTCATTAAATAATGCTGTTGGGAAAGAGGTCTGCATAATTAATACGGCCGATCTATCACGGACGCTTGTTATGCCATTCTTTGGAGCGGTTAAAGGACATTTACTGGACGGTTACATCGGAGCAAGTACCATTCAGTTTCCGGGTAAAGGCACGCTTCCCTTTTATCAATGCCAGAATCTGATGCCGGACGAGTCTGAAATGGCTAAGATCATCCAACTAATTGAAAATACAAAACCCGAGTTGATTTTCAGTATCGGTGGCCCGAATATTACGGCAGACTTGTGCAGTAATATTGTTCCGGTGGTTACTTTGGGAAATAGCGCTGATTTTCCCGTGACTGAAGGGACCTTTTCCATTTTGACGCGCAAATTGCGCCAGGAAGATGAGTTTTTACTTGATGCTTGCGACATTTCCAAAGATCAAATTATCGAGAGTGACTATACTTACCAATTTGATGAACCTGTTACCTGTTGCACCAGACAGGAACTGGGAATACCGGAGCATAGTTTTGCGCTGGTTGTCGTAGGGTACAGGCTAGACGCTGAAATTACGCGGGAATATGCGCAACAGCTTGATGAACTGTTAAAGAAAAACCCTGACATCTTTATTGTTTTTGTTGGGGAATTTACCAATCATTCCGAAATGAGTGCAAAATATTCAACTTTTAAAGGCCAAACCAATTATCTGGGCAAACGAAACGATCTGGCTGCAATATATGACTGTTGTGACGCCTATCTTAACCCACGCCGTTTAGGTGGCGGGGCTTCCGCGGTCGAAGCTCTATACCGCGGCTTGCCGGTTTTAACTTTTGCCTTTGGTGACGTTTCTTATGCCGTAGAGGAAAAAGATTATATAGAAAGCCTGTCCGATATTGAACAATTTGCGGCAAAATGGCTCTCAGATGCCGAATTTCGTGAAAAAGCAAAGACTGCGGCTAAGGAACGGGCGAAAAAGTTTACTGATATGGATAAAAGTACGAGGGAGATATTGTCTGCAATAGAAAATTCCCAATTTTTTAGATAAACAGCAGATTTTCCGGTTCTGTCAGCACGAAATTTATGAACAATTGTCAATTTGATATACTTACTTTTTGAAAAAACTTACTGATATTGTGGTAGGCGGAGGGATTGTAGTGAATGTTTCCCTAGATAATTTTCGGGATGCATATACGGATGATTTTGCTTATAGTATGGATAACCGGTTAATGCTTAACTGGTATCCCCGGCGAATCTTGGATTTGTATAATGGCGAGCGCGGGTCATTGCTCGAGCTGGGCTTGGGACATGGATATACAGCCTGTGTTTTTTCCGGAGAGTTTAGCCGTCATGTTGTGTTGGACGGATCGAAAGAGATTATAGAACAATTCAAGTCGCGCCACCAGTTGGCATACACGGAAATTATCCTGAGTTATTTTGAAGACTTTGATTCAGATGAGCAATTTGACATGATTGTCATGGGCTTTATTCTCGAACACGTCGATAATCCTGCTGCTATTCTCCAGCGTTATAAAAAATATCTGAAGCCGCAGGGTTCAATTTTTGTTGCCGTGCCCAATTATGAATCACTTAATCGCCGGTACGGGTATGCGGCAGGGCTGTTACCGGAATTATGCCACCTCGGCCCAGGGGATTTAGCGCTGGGACATCAAAGACTGTTTACTGCCGATAGTTTACAGGACATGATTAAGCAGACAGGTTTCAGATTAAAACGCCTGGAGGGCATCTTTCTTAAGCCCCTGACAACCCAGCAACTAATCAATCTTAATTTGCCGGAGAATATTTTGCAGGCCATGATGGAGGTTGGCATTGAGTATCCTGAGCTGTGTGTGGCAATGCTGGCGGAAATGGGTCTGGAAGAATGAGCAGAATATTAATTATAGGCGCTTCTTCAGTGATTGGATTGCGTTTAAAGCAATACCTGCAACGTACCGCCACATATGAAGTTAAGACAGCCGGCCGGAATGGAGCTGCCGATTATTACCTGGATTTAGAACAATTCCAAATGGATAATTTCAATGCCGTTGAATTCGATATAGTTGTTCATTGTGCCGCCAGTTTTGCAGGCAATGATGCAGATAATATGGTGAAAAACGAACTTAATAATTCAGTCGGCAGTATCTATGCAGGGAGATTGGCGCAAAAAGTACACTGCCGGCAATTGATCTACCTGTCGTCAATATCTGTTTATGAGCACAAGGATAATGGTTATTACGGCTCATACGGCTTGTCGAAGCGTCACGGAGAGGAAAATTTACAATATCTGTGCTCACAGAATCATATCGGATTTACTTCCCTGCGTCTGGCACAGGTCTATGATGATTGTGGGCTTCAACGCAAACACCAAGGGCTATTCTACCACATTATCGATTGCGCCCGCCAGAATAAACCGGTAACGCTTTATGGGAAGAAGAATCCTTTACGGAATTTTTTATTTATTGAGGACGTGGCTGCAATTATGGCAGGAGTGATCGAAAACAATATTTGCGGGATTTTTCCTTGCACCTATCCGCAATCATATTCGCTAACTGACATTATTGAAACTGCTTTTAGCGTGTATAACAATATTCCGCAGATTACCTTTGATGAGCAAAAGGCTGATATCCCAACTGTATACATACCGCCGATGGGGGAAGCTGAAAAATTATACCGCTTGATTAATTATGAACCTCGTTATGATTTAACTGCCGGCATTCGGCAGATCAAAGCGGCAGCAGGCAATGGAGTGCGATAATAAGGAGCGAATACTTTATGCGGTACAATGTCCTGGTAACTGGAATAGGGGCCATTATCGGCTATGGGATCGTACAGTCCCTGAAAAAGAGTAAGCATACCTGCCGGGTCGTTGGGATGGATATTTATCCTGATGCGGTAGGACAGTATTGGTGTGACGCGTTCGAACGCTCCATACCCGCAAACGATGAGCAGTATATCGACTTTCTGCGTCATTTGATGCAAAAACATAATATTGATCTGGTGCTGTTCGGGACAGAACAAGAAATATACAAAGTCAATGAGAACAGGGAGATGTTTGGCGGTCAACAGGGCCAGCTGGTGCTAAACAACCCGGAGCTTATCCGTATTGCCCAGGATAAATGGGTGACACATAAGGTTTTGTCAGATCAGCAAATACCTTGCATAAAGACGGTGATTGAAGGAACTTTCGCAGATTTGATGCGGGATTTTTGCGTGCCGATGTTGTTGAAACCCCGGCATTCATATGCCTCCAAGGGGATACAACGCATTTATGACGAAGCGGATTTTGCTTACTGGCAGAGAAAGCTTGGCAATGAATTTATGATTCAAGAAATTGTTGGTACTGATGAAGAAGAATATACAGTTGCGGTTTTTGGGATTGGTGCAGGCAAGTCCATCGGGAAAATCAGCTTGCAGCGGAAACTAAGCGGTGAAGGAGCTACAGCAAAGGCTAAGGTAGTTAATAATTCGCAGCTTAATGACATGGTCGATAAGTTGGTTGGAATATTTAAACCGGTGGGCCCGACCAATTTTCAATTCAGGTTTCATGAGGGAGAATTTCTGCTATTGGAGGTAAATCCCAGGATATCTTCTTCGACATCTCTCCGCACCGCGTTTGGCTACAATGAGGCCGAAATGTGCCTGGATTATTATTTGCACCAAACCCTGCCATCCGAGCCTGACGTTAAGGCAGGACAGGCTATCCGTTTTATTGAGGATATGATAATATGCTAGCAATTATTTCAGATATTCACGGAAATTATCCGGCTTTAACGGCAGTGATGAAGGAGATCGGCAAGCTTGGCTGTTCCAGGATTATCTCTTTAGGCGATGTGGCCGGGTATTATTGTATGGTCAATGAGTGTGTGGAATTGTTGCAAGAAAAAAACATAGTCAACATCCTGGGAAATCACGACAGGTACTTGCTTAAAAAGGAAAAATGCCCACGCTCATATTCAGCTAACATGTGTCTGGAGTATCAACAACAGATCGTGACGAAAAGTAGTTTAGCTTGGCTGGTCCAGTCAGTAGAAAAAATCGAAATTGCAAACATGAGCATGGTTCATGGTGGCTGGAATGATTATGTCGATGAGTATTTATATGAGATTAAGCCGGATGAATTTTTAAATCGGCCTGAGCTGTATTATTTTGCCGGACACACTCACGTCCAGTACTTACGGTGGTTTTCGGATAAGGTTTTTTGTAATCCCGGGGCAGTGGGCCAACCCCGTGACGGTAATCCAATGGCTGCATTTGCTGTTCTTGATCATGGAACGGTAACCCTGCACAGAGTGGGTTATGATGTTGAACTAATTTGCGATAAAATGGCTCAAGCGGGCTTTGCGGCGCGCTTTTATGAGAATTTGTATTCAGGCACAAAAATTGGTGGCGAGGTAGCGCAGATCTATTGTCAGGAAGCGTAGGAGGATATTGTGAAAAAGGTAGTCATTCTTCAGTCCAATTATATTCCTTGGAAAGGCTATTTCGATCTTATTCATGACGCGGATTTATTCGTTTTTTATGATGATGTCCAATACACAACACGCGACTGGCGGAACCGAAACAGGATAAAAACTTCCGATGGCGTTAAATGGCTGAGCGTGCCGGTAAATGCCCAGCGTTCCAGCCTGGTTAATGAAGTGGGAATATCTGAAAGGAAATGGAGCAAGCAGCACTGGGAAACAATAAGGCATTTTTATAGCAAGGCACCTTTTTTCAAACAATACCGCGACTTTTTTGCAGACATTTATTTGAATAACGATTTTACATTCTTATCAGATTTGAACCAGTCCATTATCCAAAGAATCTCCAGAGATATTCTGGGAATTACCACAATCTTTCAGGATTCACGCATTTATAATGCCGGCGGTGCAAAGACCGATCGCTTACTTGACATTCTACAAAAAGCTGATGCTGATATTTATATTTCAGGTCCTGCCGCCAGGTCATATATAGAAGAAGATAAATTTAAGGCAGCAGGCGTTGAACTAACATATAAGGAGTATTCCGGCTATCCGGACTATCCGCAGTTATACGATGGATTTGATCATTATGTTACAATCCTTGATTTGATTTTTAATGTAGGAGAGGAAACACCTTACTATATTTGGGGTTGGCGAAAAAATATTGTATAGAAGCTGATACTTTCAAGTATGCATAATCAAATAAATTCATATAGTGCCTTTGCTAATGGGGCGATGATAAGAGGAGGAAAACCAAGTGAAAGATGTATTGGATTTGTTGTCAACCGCAAAAGTCGAAAATTACGTTCAACCTCCCCAAAAGTATAAATCGACAAGAGGCCAGGATATGTTTGGTTATCCTCCGGAAATGCTTCCCAAAGCGGCAGCCTATTATTATTCGCATATGAATAGCCTTGAGTTTGATGAAGCTAGTACGATTCTTAAGAGTATGAAAGAATCACTGGCTATTGAGGAGTGCTCTTTGATAATTAAGAGAGCCCTTTTTGGCAACTATCGCAGTATTTCGTTTTTGAAAGAGAAAACAAATCCTGCTGAAATAATTCTGGAGCTGTATAGCCGGTACCTTGAGCAGTCGCAAGCAGAAATAAAGGCGCTGTTAGATAATGCTTCAACAATATACACCGAAAGATGGAATGAAGTTGTTCCTGATGAAGATAATGTAACTCCAGAACAATTAAATATTTTCTATAATTCGTTTCCTTTTCCGGTAGGTTGCTTCTTGCAGGAATGCGCGAAAAACAATTTGGTACTCGCTTATAGAGCATTACCAATACTGTTGGCAGATGCCAACGGCAGTAAGAAAATTTTTGATTTTGGCGGCAATTCCGGGCTTGTTACGTCTTCAATGGCAAGTATGCTCGATTTAGATGTCTGCATGCTTATTGAGGAAAACACCAAAATGTTGAATTTCGCTAAATGGCGAGATGACTTGTTCGGGATAAAGAATGTGATATACAAGAAAGAAAGTGAAATTTGTTCAGAGATTGCTGATTACACTGGTTTTTTTGATTTTGGAGTGTGTACAGAAGTACTGGAGCACGCATATTTCGTTGAAGAGACAGTAGCAGTCATGGCACAAATGCTGAAGCAGGGAGCATTACTGTATCAATCGGCGTCATTCGGCCTATATCCCGAACCTTCACATCTCAAAAAGAATTTGTGTTATGCAGGGAAGGAAGATGAGCTTATGAATATGTATGGATTTGATCGAATTACTGGTCTGAACTTGCCAATACCTGTATATCCCAATATTAGAATTTACGTAAAACGTTAATTTCAAAAACAATAGCATGGTAATACTGATTTGTTAAATAAAAGAATGAATTCAGGGGAAACCAAGAGTAGTTTTGACAGTGGATTATGATGCTTACTTTGGAAAGGGGTTGCTTTTTATGGGACGAGTTCTACTATATAGACCGGATAACAAAATGATGAACTTTAATAATCCTCCTCTGTATGGAAACGAGATTCATTATTTGACGCAAGCGTTAAATAATAGGAGACTTTCCGGTGATGGTCCCTTTACCCAAAAATGCCATGAATGGATGCAAAAGAATCTGCCTTGTCCCAAAGTATTGCTTACAACGTCCTGTACTCACGCGCTGGAGATGGCAGCTATATTATGCGATATTAAGCCAGGCGATGAAGTAATTATGCCTTCATATACGTTCGTCTCTACAGCTAATGCATTTGTCCTCCAGGGAGCAAAAGTTGTTTTTGTGGATATACGTCCAGACACAATGAATATTAATGAACAGTTAATTGAACAAGCAATTACCAGTAAGACGAAAGCGATTGTACCAGTGCATTATGCCGGTGTTGCGTGCGACATGGATACGATCATGCAGATTGCTAGTCATTATAATTTATATGTAATTGAAGACGCCGCCCAAGGTTTTCTTAGTAAATATAAAGGCAGAAATCTGGGAACTATTGGTCATCTTGGTTGTTACAGTTTTCATGAGACCAAAAATATTACCTGCGGCGAGGGTGGCGCAATCGTTCTTAATGATGAAGAGTTGATCGAACGGGCTGAAGTGATCCGGGAAAAGGGAACTAACCGGTCCAAGTTTTTCCGGGGGCAGGTAGACAAATACACTTGGGTTGATATCGGGTCTTCTTATCTTCCCAGCGAATTAAATGCAGCATATCTGTTTGCACAATTAGAAGCGGTAGAGCAAATCTACCTGGATAGAATGAAGACATGGGATGAGTATTATATGGGATTTTCGCCGCTGGCGCAAGATAAGCACATTGAACTTCCCATTATTCCTCCCGACTGCGAACAAAATGCGCATATGTTCTATCTCAAAACAAAGAATTTAGAAACAAGAACAGCATTTATTGATTATTTACGGAATAACGGTATCGGGGCAGTATTTCATTACGTTCCGCTGCACTCCTCTCCCCATGGTCTTAAGGTGTCGCGTTTTTACGGGGAAGATCGTTATACTACCAAGGAAAGTGAGCGACTGGTACGGTTGCCTTTGTATTATGCAATAGGCGATGATCGTAAAAAAGTAATTGAGATTGCAACAAAATTTTTCTGATTAGAGGTGACTACGGGTACGATTGTGTGGATTTTTCTAAAATGAGAAATCACAGAACCGTATGAACAATATGTCAGAGAATTATTTGGAAATTTTTAAGGTAATCGAAGTTTTGAAGCGATGTTTACCGCAGGAGAGAAAGTTTATCGGTCTTCATGAACCCTGTTTCTCAGGCAATGAATGGACGTACGTCAAGGATTGCCTTGACACCGGCTGGGTATCTTCTGTCGGGAAATATGTTGATCAGCTGGAGCAGAAATTAGCTGAGTACACCGGTGCGAAAAGGGCTATTGCAGTAGTTAATGGGACCGCGGCTTTGCATATTGCCCTTAAGTTGGTAGGGGTAAAGCAAAATGATGAAGTCTTGGTGCCGGATCTGACCTTTGTAGCTACAACCAATGCAGTAATGTATTGTGGCGCCGTTCCTCACTTCGTTGACAGTGAAGAGCGTACATTGGGTTTAGATCCCGCTAAACTTGGTGATTATTTACGGGATATAGCTGAGATTCGCGGTGAATCCTGCTATAACAGGAATACCGGAAGGATAATTCGGGCTGTTGTACCGATGCACACATTTGGACATCCGGTTGATCTTGACCTTCTGGTGGAAGTATGCCGGCAGTTTAAGATAGAAGTGGTTGAGGATGCGGCTGAATCACTGGGTTCATTTTATAAAGGCGGGCATACAGGAAACTGGGGTAAGTGTGCTACTTTAAGCTTTAACGGCAATAAGACGGTGACTACCGGCGGTGGCGGGGCGATTATTACCAATGATGAGGAATTTGGTAAGATGGCGAAGCATATAACCACAACCGCCAAAGTACCTCATAAATGGGAATTTTTCCATGATCAGATCGGTTATAACTACCGCATGCCCAATATTAATGCAGCTCTTGGGTGTGCCCAACTGGAACAGTTACCGCTCTTTTTGGAAAATAAGCGGATTCTGGCCCAACGGTATTTAGGAGCTTTCGCTGATGTTAAAGGGGTACAGGTCTTCCGCGAGCCTGATTTTGCCAAGAGTAATTATTGGTTAAACGCACTAATTCTGGATAGGGAGTATCTGCAGTTCCGCGATAAAATTCTTGAGGCTGCAAATAGTGCCGGAATTATGACTCGTCCGGTGTGGGTGTTAATGCACAAATTGCCTATGTTTGAAGGGTGCCCGAGAATGGATGTCAGTGTAGCTGCAGATTTGGAGCAGAGAATTATTAATATTCCCAGCAGTGCTTTCTTGTAAGGGAAAACTTGTCAAATAGCGTGATTAGGGAATTGTGCTATACATTTTTAGAATGTTAACAGAGGCAGCAGAGAAGGTGGCTTATGGATGCAAAAAGAAAAATTTGTATAGTGAGCGGAACACGTGCTGAATACGGCCTTTTATTTACTTTGATGAAAGAAATTAGCGTCGACGAATGTCTACAATTGCAATTGATTGTAACAGGAATGCATCTTTCGCCGGAGTTTGGCTTGACATACAAGGACATTGAGGCGGACGGGTTTGCGATAGATGCCAAAGTAGAGATGCTGATGTCCAGCGACACTCCGGTAGGAATTGCAAAGTCAATTGGTATTGGTGTAATTGGGTTTGCCGATGCACTCGATAAATTAAAGCCCGATATTATGGTCGTTTTAGGGGATCGTTACGAGATTTTGGCAGCAGTTCAGGCAGCTATGGTAGCGAAGATACCCATTGCGCATATTGCCGGTGGCGATACAACTGAGGGGGCATTTGATGAAGCAATACGCCATAGCATCACCAAAATGTCTCATTTGCATTTTGTCACAAACGAAGTTGCTGCCAGAAGAGTCCGGCAATTGGGAGAAGATCCGGCGCGCATCTTCTGCGTTGGCAGCCCAGGCATCGACCAGATCAAGAGTATAGAATTATTAAGCAAACATGACTTGGAAAAACAGCTTGATTTCGAATTCAAGGCCAAAAATATTTTAGTGACGTTTCATCCTGTCACACTTGATCGTCAGCAGCCTGCTAAACAGTTTCAAGAGATATTAAATGCCCTGGAATATTTCGGAAAGGATTTAGGAGTTATATTTACCCAGCCTAATTCTGATACCCATGGGCGGGTCTTAATTCACATGATTAATGATTATGTAGCGAGGCATTCTGACAATACCAGGTCTTATATAAGTTTAGGCCAGAAGCGTTATTTCAGCGTTATATCCCAGGTCGATGCAGTTATAGGCAATTCTTCCAGCGGGATATATGAAGTACCGTCATTTAAGAAAGCAACGGTTAATGTGGGAGACAGGCAAAAAGGGCGCCTGCAGGCAGCATCTGTCATTAATTGTCCGCCGGAAACGGGAGCTATTATTGAAGGGATTAAACGTTCATTAACAATGGATTGCTCAGCCACAGTGAATCCATACGGTGACGGAAATAGTTCGCAAAGGATTTTAACCGTACTGAAAGCCGATTTTGATTTGAATAGCTTAATAAAAAAACGTTTTTATGAGGTGGATGCTCGAAATGAATCAGACAGGGAAGGCCTATATAATAGCTGAAGCCGGGGTTAATCACAATGGTTCACTGGATATGGCAATACATCTTGTGGATGTAGCCGCGGATTGCGGCGCCGATGCGGTGAAATTTCAAACGTTTCAGGCTGATAAAATTGTTAGCAAAAGCGCCGGTAAGGCTGACTACCAGAAACAAACTACTGATGCTGAAGAATCCCAGTATGAGATGATAAAAAAATTGGAGTTGGATGAAGCGGCCCATGCGGTGCTTATTTCACGCTGCCGGTCAAAGGGTATCCAGTTCCTGTCAACGCCGTTTGATCCCGGGAGTCTGGATCTGCTTGCCAATCGCCTGGACTTGCCTTATATCAAAATACCGTCAGGTGAAATAACCAACGCGCCTTTTTTGCTGGAAATCGCCAGAACAGGCAAGCCGGTTATCATGTCCACCGGTATGAGCACCTTGGGCGAAATCGAAACAGCGTTGGGAATCCTGGCCTTCGGTTACTTAAATTCAAATGAGCTCCCAGGCATAAAGGTTTTTGAAAAAGCTTACTGCTCTACTGAAGGGCAAAGGGTATTGCGGGACAAGGTCAGCTTGTTGCATTGCACCACCGAATACCCGGCGCCTTTTTCTGAAGTCAATTTGAAGGCCTTAGATACTTTACGGGCTGCTTTTGGTTTGCCTGCCGGATTATCGGATCATACTCCGGGTATCGCTGTTTCTATCGCAGCGGTAGCCAGGGGTGCGGTGATTATTGAGAAACATTTTACGTTAGATCGCAACTTGCCTGGTCCTGATCATCAAGCTTCGCTGGAATCTGGCGAACTGAAGGAGTTGGTTCGGTCGATACGCCAGGTTGAAGAAGCACTGGGTACTTCCGGGAAAAGGCCGTCATTTTCTGAGAGTAAGAACAAACTTGTAGCCCGGAAAAGCCTTATAGCAGGCCGGCCAATAAAAAAAGGCGAGAAGTTTAATGAAACAAATCTTACCGCAAAACGTCCTGAAACCGGGATTTCTCCATTGCATTACTGGGAATGGCTTGGAAAGATTGCGGAGCGGGATTACGAAATTGATGAGAGGGTGGGGATATGAAACGCCCTATCATTATAATCGGTGCTGGTGGTCATGCGCGGGTGCTGATTGATGCCTTGCGATTACTATCTGCTGAAGTAATAGGTGCAACTGATGCCAATCCGCTGAAGGCCGGAATGACGATATCCGGTGTGCCTGTTTTAGGTACTGATGAGGTGGTGACAAATTATCAGCAGGACGGTGTTTGGCTTGTCAACGGACTGGGGTCGGTCGGTGCGCCTGCTCTTCGCACCCGCATTTTTTGCTATTTTACAAGTTTAGGGTATTCGTTTACCAGTGTGATTCACCCTTCGGCTATATTGGCCCCTGATGTAACATTTGGTGAAGGTGTGCAGGTTATGGCCGGTTCGATATTGCAGACAGGCTGTCAAGTCGGTGCAAATTCACTGATCAATACTGGGACCAGCGTGGATCATGATTGCTGTATCGGAACACATGTTCATTTAGCGCCGCGGGTTACACTTTCCGGCGGTGTCCAGATAGGAGATGGTGTTCATATTGGGACCGGGGCGGTAATTGTTCAAGGAATTAAAGTTGAGAAGAACAGTATAATCGGGGCAGGGGCTGTTGTGCTGAAAGATGTGGCGGAAAACACAAAAGTCTGGGGTGTGCCAGCGAGGGAGGTACAATCATGAAAGAATGGCAGCAAATATTGGTAACTCAGGATGTGACTATACGAGATACGCTGCAGATTATCGACTCCAGTGCCATGCAAATTGCGCTGGTCGTTGACGAAGAGAACCGCTTGCTGGGGACGGTAACAGATGGTGATATACGCAGAGGTATATTGAAAGAGATTATGTTGGACGAACCTGTCAAGCGGGTTATGAATCCTCATCCAACTGTAGCAAAATCTTTTGAGAGGCGGGATATTGTTTTGGCTGTTATGAAGCTGAAACGGTTAAATCATATACCGGTAATTGATGATGACGGACGGGTCATTCAGGTTGAGACGTTGCAAGACCTAATTCAGGCAGAGGTGAAAGATAATATTGTCGTCCTTATGGCAGGTGGATTAGGGGCCCGGCTTCGTCCGTTGACTAACGAATGCCCCAAACCTCTTCTGAAAGTAGGCGGGAAGCCTGTCCTGGAAACAATTCTAGAAAATTTTATGGAGTATGGCTTTAAAAAATTTTACTTGTCAGTAAACTATAAAGCTGACATGATTGAAGAATATTTTGGTAACGGTTCTAGCAGGGGAATACAAATTGACTATATACATGAAGATAAGCAGTTGGGAACAGCCGGTGCATTGAGTTTGCTGCCGGAAAAACCTAATCAGCCGCTTTTGGTTATGAACGGTGATTTATTGACAAAGGTTAATTTTCAGCAGTTAATTGATTTTCATAGCGTACACCAGGCTCAAGCGACTATGTGTGTGCGGGAGTATAATTTTCAAGTTCCTTATGGTGTAGTGAAAATGGAAAAACACCGGCTAACCGGAATTGACGAAAAACCAATTAAGCGATTTTTTGTCAACGCTGGAATTTACGTGCTAGAACCTAGTGCTTTAAATCTTATTCCGCAGAATCAATTTTTTGATATGCCTAATTTATTTAATAAGATTATTGATAATCAGGGGGAAACTACAGTTTTTCCTATACGGGAATACTGGATGGATATTGGGCAGATGAATGATTATGAACAGGCTAACGGTGAATTTAATGAGGTGTTTGGATGATTGAGGGAAAAAGTATCCTGGCTATTATTCCGGCGAGGGGCGGTTCCAAAGGAATCCCGCGGAAGAATATTATTGATGTGGCCGGCAAACCGTTGATTGCCTGGACGATTGAAGAGGCAAAAAAGTCTAGATATATTGATCGTTTAGTTTTATCTTCAGATGACGAAGAAATTATGGCAGTTGTTAAGCAATGGGGCTGTGAGGTGCCGTTCAGGCGCCCGGCGCGGCTTGCCCAAGATGATACACCGGGGATTGAGCCTGTGCTTCATTCAATAGCGGAACTGCCGGGATATGACTATATCGTTTTGCTGCAGCCGACTTCACCGCTACGTATTGCAGCGGATATCGACGGGTGCATTGAAGGCTGTGTCCGCGAAAGTGCAAACTGTTGTGTGTCTGTCTGCGAACCTGACAAAAGCCCATACTGGATGTTTCAGATAAATAAACAGGGAAAGCTGGAGCCTTTGATAAAAAAAGAAGTTGCTAAGCGGCGCCAGGATTTACCGGCGGTTTATGTACTTAATGGCGCGGTTTATGTGGCAAAGGTTGAATGGCTGCTAAGGGCCAAGAGTTTTTTAACAGAAGAAACCCTTGCCTATAAAATGCCAAAGGAGAGATCAATTGATATAGATAATCAAACTGATCTTCTTTTTGCTCAATTTTTGTTAAAGAATTATAACTCTAATTACCTTCACGGGGAGATTAGAAGTTAAGAACGTAAGATCATGGCAATATTGAGGTTAAATTAGAACAATTAAGGTATATAGCGATTTTGATATTACTGAGAGTGAACTTTGCTTTGAAAGTTGGTTGTTATCAGGAAAGGAGTAGATGCTATGGATATACAGCTAAATCACTGGGAAGAAGATAATTGGACTCTTTATCGGAAACGCTATGCCGAGAATATAACCACTGCAAGACAGAGTGAAACTTATGGAACCGTTGAGATATTGCCCAGTCGAAGCGGACTTCCTACTATGCGCATAACGACTAAGACAGGTCAAAGTGTTTTTCTACATAGTTCTATCGATCCGATCAAAGAAGCCCAACGAGTGACAGATGGACTTGAGGTAACAGCTGGCGCTATAGTTGTTGTATATGGTTTAGGACTTGGCTATCTTGTTGAAACACTTTTAAAGCAGTTAGATAAGCGGACTTTTTTATTTGTGATTGAGCCGGATCAGGCGGTGTTTCAACAGGCTATGCGGACGCGCGATTTGCGGCACTTACTAGATTCCGACCGGGTTAGTATTCAAGTCAGTGATTCACCTATTGATATTCAAAAAAGTTTTTATAGTATTTATGATGCGGCGCGTTTTCACGATTTTGCGCGAACTGGTTTGCCCGGCCACCAGGTAGTATATAAGGATTTGCACATTGAGGTCATAGAAGGAATAAAACGGGTTGTTAATTTGGCAGTTGATAATTGGAAGACTTTGGCGAAAATTGGCTCCGATGTCGTTTCCAGTACGATTTTAAATTTTGTCGATTATTGTACGCATCCGGGAGTTGCTTCTTTAACCGGTAAGTTTTCCAAAATTCCGGCTATTGTTGTTGCCGCCGGTCCATCACTTAATCGAAATATCGAAATGCTGCGCGAAGCTAAGGGGCGGGCGGTTATTATTGCAGTGGGAACAGCAATGAAAGTTTTGCAAAAACATGACATTATTCCTGACTTCATTGTTAGTATTGATCCCCAGCCAATTACCTATGAACATTTTAGAGGACATATCTGTCAAAATAGCGCATTACTTACCGCTATCCAGTCCTATCCAGAGGTCGTGCAGACGTTCAAAGGTCCTATTTTTGTCGCAGCAAGCGGATCGTTTATTCTAAACTGGTTTGATGATTTAATTGAAGCAAAGGAAGGTCTGGAAACGGGAGGTACAGTTGCGCATAGTGCAATGACAGAAGCCTATAATATGGGAGCCGATCCGATTATCTTTCTTGGTCAAGACTTAGCTTTTGCTCATGATGGACAGACTCATGCAGCTGGGACGAGCTATTCCAGCATTCGCTATACAGATTTTGACGAAAATACAGATGTTTTTTACGTCAAAGCCAATGATGGCGGTCAAGTGTTGACTAATCACTTATATAACGATTATCGCTTATTTATCGAAGATTGGATACAGGTTAAAAATGACCGTACATATATTAATGCTACCGAGGGGGGGGCCTTGATCGCAGGCGCGCAAATCATGACCCTGCGGGAAGTATTGACTAACTATTGCAATAACCCGGTTGATGTAATGCCTGTAGTGGTACAGGTTCAGCAAGAATTTTGTTCGCCGAATGTAGAGCAAGCCATTGCAATTCTCTACCGACGTCTAGCGGATGCCAACCATATCCTTGAGGAGGTTCTGTCCGCTCGTAAAAGGTTAAAACAGCTGCGACAGGCCTTTGAAAAGAAAGATATCGATAAAATGCATAAGTATGCTCACAGTATCGATAAAATTTTTCGCCAGTTCGACCAGGATCGATATATACGCCCTGTGGTCGAGATGATTGCTCATCATACTATCCAATATGTTCGTCATCGTCAATTTGAGGCATTGTATGCTGAAAATAAAAATGATGAGGCAGCTATTGCTGATTATGGCCTTTATTGTGAAAAAATTCATGAAGGTGTAAAGCTTGTTAAGGATTTGATTACCCAGGCCATAAAATACGCTGAAGAAGAGCAGGTATAAAAAATCCTTTTAATCAAGTCAGTCGGAAGAAAAAAATCAATCCGCTTGAGGTGCTAAAAATGTTTAATGGAATGGCTATTTTAATTACAGGGGGGACCGGCTCTTTTGGGCGGGAATGTATCAAGGCTATTTTGCAGCAGTATAGGCCGGCCAGATTGATTGTTTACTCCAGAGATGAACTTAAGCAGTATGAGATGCAGCAGGTGTTTACTGATAGATGCATGCGTTTTTTCCTCGGCGATGTACGGGATGAACAACGGTTGTCTCAGGCCATGCGTGGGGTCGACTATGTAGTCCATACAGCGGCCTTGAAGCAGGTGCCAGCAGCAGAATACAATCCGATGGAATGCGTCAAGACCAACATTCGCGGGGCAGAGAATGTAATCAAGGCTGCTCTGGAAAACAACGTGAGGCAGGTCATTGCGTTATCGACAGATAAAGCGGCCAGCCCGATAAATTTATATGGCGCAACTAAATTAGTTTCCGATAAATTGTTTGTTGCTGCTAATAATATGGCAGGAGGGTACAGGACTAAATTTTCTGTAGTGCGGTATGGCAATGTAATGGGGTCTCGTGGTTCTGTTATTCCCTTTTTCCAAAAATTAGTTGGACAAGGGGCCAAAGAAATACCGGTAACAGATGAAAGAATGACGCGATTTTGGATTACGTTGCCACAGGGAGTGGATTTTGTTTTGAAGTCGTTTAGCCGGATGAAGGGCGGGGAGATTTTCGTGCCTAAAATTCCATCCAGCCGGATTATTAATTTGGCTAAAGCGGTGGCACCGGAATTACCGATCAAAATCATCGGTATTCGTCCTGGTGAAAAACTTCATGAAGTGATGTGTCCAGCAGATGATTCGCATTTGACTTTAGAATTTCATGATCATTATGTTATCCAACCATCAATTATCTTTTTTGCTCCGGTCGATTATACTGTTAATGGTTTAGGGGAAAAAGGTCATGCAGTCCAACCGGGTTTTGAGTATAATTCAGGTACAAATAACCATTTTCTGACTGTGGCAGAGTTGCAGGAGATGATTGAATGAACCCGATACCATACGGTCGTCAGGATATCAATCAAAAGGATGTTCAAGCCGTTTTGGCTGCATTATCATCTGACTGGATTACGCAAGGACCGATGATAGAACAGTTTGAAAAAAAAGTTGCCGAGTACTGCGGTGCCAAGTATGCAGTTGCAGTCAACAGTGCTACTTCGGCTCTGCATATCGCCTCTATGGCCGCAGAACTAAAAGAAGGCGATTGGCTATGGACGTCACCAAATACGTTTGTTGCTTCCGCTAATTGCGGAAGGTATTGCGGGGCTTTGGTCGATTTTGTCGATATTGATGAACAGACTTACAATATTAGCGTTGAGCGATTAGATAATAAATTAAAACAGGCGAAAATTATGAATAAACTACCGACGATCGTTGTGCCTGTTCATTTTTCCGGTCAGTCTTGTGAGATGGAGCCGATTAAGCAACTGGCAGATGAGTATGGATTTTTCGTTGTCGAAGATGCATCCCATGCAATCGGGGGAACCTATAAAGGGCAAAGGATCGGTTCCTGCCAATTTTCTGATATGACGGTATTTAGCTTTCATCCAGTGAAAATTATTACTACAGGTGAAGGCGGCATGGTAGTGACTAATAGACAGGATTTGTATGAGAAGATGATAAGGTTGCGCAGTCATGGTATTACTCGTAATTCAGATCTAATGTCGGAAACTCATGGCCCTTGGTATTATCAGCAGTTAGATTTAGGTTTTAATTATCGCATGACTGATCT
Source organism: Bacillota bacterium (assembly GCA_023434855.1). Next base: position 40,265 of record JAEYSJ010000352.1, read on the forward strand.
CCAGGCAGCGTTGGGAGTCAGTCAAATGGGCAGAATTGATGATTTTATTGCAAACAGGCGGGCTCTTGCGAAAAAATATGATCAGGAATTAATGGGGTTGCCGTTGGTGTTACCATGGCAACGACCAGATAGTCAGTCGGCATATCATTTATATGTAATCCAACTAGCTCCCGGCTATTTCGGAAAAAGCCGTCGGCAAGTGTTCGAGGAACTGCGGGGAGCTGGTATCGGAGTGAATGTCCACTATATTCCGGTACATACTCAACCGTATTATCGACAGTTCGGTTTTCAATGGGGCGATTTTCCTATTGCAGAGAATTATTATAAATTGGCGATAAGTATACCAATGTACGCCGCTCTTACAGAACAAGACCAGGAATATGTTATAGATACTATAAGAGAGGTTCTAAAATGAAAACGGTGATTATCGTACAAGCCCGCATGACATCGACCCGGCTGCCAGGTAAAGTTCTAAAAGAAGTTTTAGGAAAACCGTTGTTGGAGTATCAAATCGAGAGACTGCGACGGATAAAGAATGCGGACGAAATCGTGATTGCAACGACGACTAATGATACAGACCAGCCGATTATTGACTTATGCGAACGGCTTTTCGTATCTTATTTTCGCGGGTCAGAAGAAGATGTATTGGCGAGATATCACGGGGCGGCGAAGAAATACAAAGCTGATGTAGTAGTCAGAGTTACATCAGACTGTCCGGTTATTGATCCGGCAATGTGCGAAGAAACGATCGGTTATTTTTTGCAACATCTTGACAAGTACGATTATTTACGTTTGGAAAAATGTCCCCGGGGGTTGGATATAGAAGTGTATTCGTTTAATGTATTGGATGATTGTTTTAGAAAAGCTACGGAACAGCCGGACAGGGAGCATGTAACGACGTTTATTTATAAGAAAAATCCTGAACGGTATAGGATAAAGTATATGAATTTCCCGGAAGATTTGAGCTATCATCGCTGGACGGTAGATACACCGGAAGATTTTAAATTAATCTCAAATATTATTAAGGAACTATATCCACTTAAGCCGGAGTTTAATTATGTCGATATATTGGATGTAATGAACTGTAATGTCGATTGGTATTATATTAATGCAGCGGTGCGGCAGAAAAAATATGGTAAATAAGTAGAAACATATCCATTTAGAGGGAAAAGATACAAATATTTACACCTATTATAGAGATTATAAAAAGGTTGGCAATTTACAGGGAGTTGGAGAAATGAAAGCGGTAATTCTTGCGGGCGGATTTGGAACCCGGATTTCTGAAGAGACCCATCTAAAGCCGAAGCCGATGGTAGAAATCGGGGGAAAGCCTATCCTATGGCATATTATGAAGTCATATTCGGTGTATGGCATAAATGATTTTGTTATTTGTTGTGGTTACAAAGGCTATCTGGTCAAAGAATATTTTGCTAATTATTTTTTGCATACATCTGATGTTACCATTGATATGCTTAACAATTCTATGGAAGTCCATGAACGTCATGCCGATCCATGGAGAGTTACCTTGGTAGATACGGGTGAACAGACGATGACTGGCGGACGTCTTAAAAGGGTGCAGAAATTTGTTGGCAATGAAACTTTTTGCTTTACGTATGGCGATGGTGTGAGTAGTGTAAATATGAATAAACTGGTTGATTTTCATCGACGGCAGGGAACGTGGGCTACGTTGACAGCTGTACAGCCACCGGGACGTTTTGGTGCGTTAGATTTGCAAGGATGTCGTATTACCACCTTTCAGGAAAAACCCCAGGGGGACTGTGGGTGGATTAATGGTGGATATTTTGTACTTGAACCTGATGTGTTTGATCTAATTGAGGGGGATTCTACCATATGGGAGCAAGAGCCGGTGGAAAGTCTGGCACGAAATAATCAGCTTTCCGCTTATCAGCACACCGGATTTTGGCAGCCAATGGATACTTTGCGCGATAAACTTAAATTGGAAGAACTTTGGGACTCCGGAAAAGCTCCGTGGAAGGTTTGGTAATATGGAAAAGTTCTGGCAGGGCAAGCGGGTATTTATTACCGGGCATACCGGATTTAAAGGGGGATGGCTAAGTTTATGGCTCCAATCCCTTGGGGCGGAAGTAATCGGTTATTCCTTGAAACCGCCTTCTTTTCCTGCGCTATTTGATGTCGCTCATATTGCAAACGGAATGATATCCATTGAAGGAGACATATCGGATTTCGCCAAATTGCAGTATTCTTTGCAGGAACATAAACCCGAAATTATTTTTCACATGGCAGCCCAGTCATTGGTGAGGTGCTCTTACCAGTTTCCCTTGGAAACACTGGCGACTAATATTATGGGTACGGCAAACATATTGGAGGCAGCCCGTCATGCAGATAGTGTCCGGGTAATTGTTAATATTACGAGTGACAAATGCTATGAAAATCGGGAATGGGTCTGGGGTTATCGCGAGAACGACGCGATGGGCGGGCATGATCCGTATAGCTGCAGCAAAGGCTGCGCCGAACTGGTTACCGCTAGTTATCGCCGATCATATTTCTCGCTGGAAAATACCGCAAATATAGCCAGTGCCAGGGCAGGAAACGCAATTGGCGGTGGGGATTGGGCGGCCGACCGGCTTGTACCTGACGGTGTTCGCGCAATAGTAAATGGTGAGCCTATTCTAATCCGGAATCCTCGGGCCATTCGACCCTGGCAGCATGTGTTAGAACCCTTGTCAGGATATCTGCTTTTAGCTCATAGATTATGGGATGATGACCAAAACTATGAGCAAGGGTGGAATTTTGGGCCTGATGAACAGCATGCATGGACGGTAGAGCAACTGACCGACATGTTTTGCCGTCTATGGGGTGACGAAGCCAAATGGTTTGTAAAAGCGAACGATCATTTGCATGAAGCCCATTATTTAAAGCTGGATTCTTCCAAGGCCATGCGGTGTTTGGGGTGGCGGCCGGTTCTAGATATGAAGGAAACACTGGCGATGACCGTCGAATGGTATAAGAGATTTTATGATGGCGAAGATCCGCGAGAATTAACATTAGCGCAAATTGCAAAGTATCAGACATTGGGTAAGGAGAATCGAGATGTATGATAGGAAATGCCGGTTTTGCCGCACGTATTTGGCAGATACGGTTGTTGACTTAGGCATGTCACCGTTATCTAATTCGTATTTAACAGCAGAGCAGCTTAATACTCGGGAAGCGTCTTATCCCCTCCACGCTTATGTATGTCCGGAATGCTTCTTAGTTCAATTGGAGGAATTTGAAAGCCCGGATGCGATATTCAATGAATATAGTTATTTTAGTTCGTATTCCGATACGTGGTTGGCCCATGCGCGGCAATATACGGAGATGATGCGTGAACGGTTTATAATTACAAATGCAAAGCGGGTAGTGGAAATTGCCAGTAACGATGGATACTTATTGCAATACTTTATGGAAAAAGATATTCCCGTTTTGGGAGTTGAACCAGCGGTAAATGTTGCGCAAGTAGCAATAAAAAAAGGTATTCCCACGATCATTGATTTCTTTGGGAGCAGATTAGCCAGCAAATTGCGTGATGATGGTGTAAAAGCTGATTTATTGCTGGGAAATAATGTGCTTGCTCATGTGCCGGATATCAATGATTTTGTCGCTGGAATGAAGATTATTTTGCATTCCGAGGGAATCATTACAATGGAGTTTCCCCATTTATTAAAGCTCATGTCAGAGCGGCAGTTTGATACAATCTATCATGAACATTTTTCCTACTTATCATTTAGCACTGTTGAAAATATTTTTAGTGTACATGGACTGAAGATTTTTGATGTTGAAGAGTTGCCAACTCATGGCGGATCGTTGCGGGTATATGCTTGTCATAGCGATTTTTCCGGGTATGCAATAACACAACGTGTTGCTTTAATAAAGGATAAAGAAACAATCTTCGGATTGAAAGATTTAGCGACATACCGCGCATTTGCTGAAAAAGTAAAAACTTTGAAATTTGAACTACTGGAAACGCTGATTGCTTTAAAAAAACAGAGGAAAACGATTGTGGGATATGGTGCACCGGCAAAAGGGAACACACTTTTAAATTACTGCGGTATTCGGACTGATTTTATTGAGTATACTGTTGACCGCAGTCCGCATAAACAAGGGAAATTCTTGCCGGGAACCCATATTCCGATTTTTGCTCCCGGCAAGATATGGGAAACCCGGCCGGATTATGTTTTTATTTTGCCATGGAATCTCAAAAAGGAAATTGTGGAGCAGATGAGTTGCATTCGTGAATGGGGAGGAAAATTTATTGTAGCCGTTCCTTCTGTTGAGGTGATTTAGATGATTTTTACAGAGACGAAACTAGCGGGAGCATATATTATCGACATAGAGCCGATAAGCGATGAAAGAGGTTTTTTTGCCAGGACGTGGTGTGCAAAAGATTTTGCGGAAAGGGGTTTGAACGCTAATCTAGTGCAGTGCAATTTATCCTATAATATTCAGCGTGGGACACTGCGAGGTATGCATTACCAGGTTGCGCCGCATGCGGAAGCAAAACTAGTGACCTGTATTTCTGGTGCTATCTATGATGTGGTTATTGATTTGAGGAAACAATCTGCAACATTCGGTCAGTGGCAGGCTTTTGAATTGACTGCCCATAATCGTCGAATGCTATATATTCCGGAAGGCTTTGCTCATGGATTCCAGTCATTACTGGATGA
>JAEYSJ010000354.1 GCA_023434855.1 Bacillota bacterium
GTCCCATACCCATACCCATACCCATACCTCCAAAGTGTCCCATACTCAAACCTCCAATAATTTATTTAATGGGTTTGCTCATTATATCATATGCATAAATTGGGTAAGATGTTATGGTAATTTGTTATTTTAATTGAAAATATTAATGAAGTAATTATTAAATACTATCAAAATTAATGATTAACTATATATGAATTATCAATTTTACAGAAGGTAATTGCTGTGATAATATTGTTAGAAATCCACTATTATCCATAATTGGTTGTTTTGCGTTGTACTTCTCCTATTAAATTTAGAAAGGGGAAAAATATGAGTGAAGATAATAAATGGTTCTCGAAATACGACTTTTCATTAGGAAGAAAATTAAGAAATACTAGCCCGATAGCTTCGAAAAAGACATTTAAAAAAGAGCAAGTAGACACTCCAACTAGTTTTCGCGGCCAAAGTATACTATTTTTTTGGCTGATGTTTATCTTCATGGTACTATTAGTACGATACGGCCCAGGGATTTTCTCTTACTTTGGATTATTACATGAGTAACTTGATGATGAACTTAAAAAAAACGGAGACCAGTAATTAAAGTCCGCTGCGACTTTAATTAGCTGGTCTTTATTTCATGTTTAGTTCAGTATTTGAAAGCAGTTGCCTAAAGGTAAAGTCGACCCGGTCGAAAGTGAGGACTGGCTTTTTTTGCTGCCGCCAGAGCTGCTTGATTGTATATGTCCTAGCATTTTTTAATGAATAAATCATGAAAATGTTTTTAAATCATCCCTTGACTATTTTTGTTACTGTAATTATAATATAAATGTAAATTACATATAGATGATAATAACATAAGAAGAGGTGATTATATGGTGAAAAAATCCAAAAAGGGTCAGACTTATCGCCATACGCCAGCGTTTATTCTTCTTTTTCTCGCCAGGGAAAATTTATATGGGGCCGCTCTATTAAACAAACTTCATGATGAGTTGCCATGTTATCGCACAGATAGTGCAGTAATTTATCGGTCATTACAGGAGCTGGAAGAAGAAGGGGCGGTAAAATCATTCTGGGAGACGGATATTTCGGGGCCGGCAAAGAAATGGTATCAAATAACCGATCTGGGGATGGGAAAGCTGGCGGAATTTAAAGAGGACATTGAAATGCGCAAGAGTAATTTTGATTATTTTCTAGCGGCGTATGAGGAGCTTAGTAAATAAAAATTTGGGAGGCGTTGGAAAATGAAAAGCTTAATCTTATACTGGAGTGCAGGTGGTAATACAAAAAAAGTAGCGGAAACAATTGAAACAGCTATTTTAAAGAATAATGATATATCTGTGGATGTTGTACCAATAAGTGAAAAAATAGATATTGATTTTTATGACTATGACTTGGTTTTTCTGGGGGCTCCGTCATATCAATGGATTCCACCGGAACCGGTGCAAAAATTTTTCAAATATACATTGGACCGGTATCGCGAGGGTAAAAGACCTGTTAGAATCCCAAAGAAGCCTGGTAAGTATTCTGTAGTATTTTGCACTTTCGCCGGAGTTCATACTGGGTTTAAGGAAGGTTATACAGCAGGAAAGTATATGGCTCAGTTCCTTGAGCATCTAGGATTTTACGTTTTAGATGAATGGTATACTGTGGGAAAATTTCAAGGCTGGGAGGAAGGATCCAGATACGGTAAATTAGGGGATATATCAGATAGACCGAACCAAAACGACTTAGACAGCATATATCGAGACACGTTAGAACTCTTACAAGGTTTAAAATAAAAGAACAATAGCATTTCAGAATTCTGAGCCGAAGGCTTAGGTAACTATCAAAGTGAAAACAGCAGATTCGCGAGTATGTCCAGTACTATTTGCTCATTTACTATTGCTTATCGTAGGGCTTATTAAATCGTCTGTTGGGAGGAGTTGCTTTGTTTACCACAATGTTATATTTTTTGGCGGGTGTGTTATTATTGATATCCTTTGTCAAGGATAAGGAAAAGAGTTTGCTGGCCTTAAAAAAGGCATGGAAGTCCTTCGAGAATATTCTGCCGCTATTTCTTTCAATTATCCTGATTATTGGGATGATGCTTGCATTTCTAAGCCCGCAAGAGATATCAAAGCTGATTGGCCAGCAGTCCGGCTGGTTGGGAATAATTGTGGCAGCAATTATCGGTTCGATAACGCTGATACCCGGGTTTGTAACATTCCCGCTGGCTGCTTCTTTATTAAAAAGTGGTGCAGGATTTACGCAAATAATTGTATTCATATCAACATCCATGATGGTTGGAATTGTTACCATGCCTGTTGAAATCAAATATTTTGGTCGCAAGGCTGCCTATATTCGAAATTCGTTGGCTTTTATTTTTTCATTTATTGTTGCAGCGGTGTTAGGGGTGGTACTCGCATGATGCAAATAGTAAAAAGATATAAATATTTCCTGGGTATCGCCTTTATCAATTTACTTTTGGTATTGCTGGAACCGGCGGTTGGATTGGAATCAATTACGATATCAAAGGAAAATTTACAACAGATGCTGATGGTTATACCACCCATTTTTATTTTACTTGGTCTTCTTGATGTCTGGGATCCAAAAGAAACTATGATAAAACTGATGGGAGTTGAATCTGGGTTAACAGGAATGACAGTTGCGTTTGTATTAGGCGCGGCCGCCGCAGGTCCTCTATATGCAGCTTTTCCCGTCGCTGGAGTCCTAATGAAAAAAGGCAGCAAATTTTCCAATGTAATAATATTTATTGGAGCATGGTCGACTACCAAAATACCACTATTACTATTTGAAGCGTCGACGATGGGTTTCCCTTTCATGCTTGCCAGATTGATTTTAGATATACCGGGGATATTGTTTATTGCTTATATTACTGAGAAAATGATTACCCATAAAGAAAGGGAGCATATCTATCAAAATGCTCAAATAATGTAAATAGTTGGTAATTGCTGAAAGTATTGGATTAAAGAACAGTCCAATGCTTTTTCTTTTTGGGTGAATCAGAAGATGACTTTACAGCACAATTATATGACTTGAAATTATACAGAATTTGGTATAAATTAGAAAGGAGCTATTTTGCTATTGTTGGGCGGTGATGCAATGTGTGAATTGGAGGATGACAAGACAGCGTCTGCGTGCTTTATCATAGAGAGAGGCAGTCCTTACGAGAAAGGCATTTGTATTCCATTAGCGGGAGATAAACTTATAGTTGGCAGGACAACTAATTCATTTTCACCTGATGTTAGTTTTGAAAATTTTCTAATTTCGCGTAAACATTGTTGTGTCAGGAATTGTGCTGGGAAATGGACTATATCCGATTTGGGAAGTAAACATGGTACAATAATCAATGGTCAGCCTATTATGGCCCTGGCAACCCATGTCCTTAACCATGGCGATAAGATAACACTTGCATCCGGTATAGTAGCTTTGCGTTTCATGCTTTCTCTGGAGTTCGAGAAAACCCTTGATTTTGACAAAACACAACCTATTAAAGGTGTGAATGTGTCCATAGACTCACCTGTGCGTATTGATCTCGAAAAAATGACATTGTCAGTAGATAATCAGGCTGTTTCATTTTCAGTTAAAGAATGGCTGCTTTTGGAAGTGCTTTATAGACACCGCAATAAATTTGTGAGCTATGAAGAAATACGGAAAGCAGTATGGGCGGAACGTTGTTTGCCTGATAACAAACCCCCGGATGTGGGAGTCGAAGAAATAAATGTTCTTGTTTATCGTTTGCGCAAAAGACTTGGCACATATAGTAAAATACTTCAGACTGTTAGAGGACGTGGGTGTATATTGGAAATATAGAAATATAGGCTATTGCCTGGTCTGAAGGGCAATGGCTTTTTTATAATGAAATTGTAAGACTGCAGCTATTTTTCTTTTCCGCAAAATCAAGTATCATAAAAGCATAAATTCAGGGAATTAACATTGGGGAGGGAATGAAGTGAAAAGTATACTTGTAGTATTATTGTGCATTGCCATTATCAATGTAGGTCTGATGGCTGGCGTAAGTGCAGCCGACTCTGTGGCAAGGGAGGATATTGGCAAATATTTTGAGGGTTTCACCGGTACTTTTGTTATGTACGATAAGACTAATGACCGATACTTAGTCTTTAATGAGCCTTTAAGTTTAACCCGTTTGTCACCATGTTCGTCCTTTAAAATTTATAATTCGCTCATCGGTTTGGAAACCGGTGTTTTGGATCAGGAAGATGTATATACTCTGATAAAATGGAATGGAACGCTTTACCCCTTTCCGGCCTGGAATCATGATCAAACACTGGCATCCGCAACACGGGATTCAGTTGTCTGGTATTTCCAAGAGCTCGCATCCCGAATTGGAGAAGAAAGAATGCAAACATATCTTGATAAGATTGGGTACGGCAACCGGGATATTTCGGGCGGGCTGACCACATTCTGGCTGCGGTCTTCACTGCAGATTTCAGCCCGGGAGCAAGTGGACCTCTTGGACAAACTATGCTCTGGGAAATTGCCATTCTCGCCGGCTAATGTGGAGATAGTAAAAAAGAATATTACTTTATCGGAAGATAACGGTGTGCGATTAATGGGAAAAACGGGCTCTGGTTTTGCCGATGGGAAGTGGTTGCTTGGCTGGTTCGTCGGTTGTGTTGAAAAACAGGGTAATCGCTATTTCTTTGCTACCAATATTCAGGCAACGGATGGGGCGACTGGCGGGAAAGCCAGGGAGATTACCAAAATGATTTTAAAAGATCTTGAGGTGTTATAGTCATAAAAAAACCGGGCAAAACGCCCGGTTTCTATTTAAAATGAAATTATCAAATTACGAACAAAGTGTTAATACTTCTTCTGATGCCTGTTTGCTTCTAATATATGATACTAATTTTTGGCTTTGAATTAGTCCCAAGTACAGCATAGCATACCCAAGGTTGTCAGAGCATAAAACATCTATTTCTCTTAAAAATTCAGGTTTTATTCCTTGTTTTTGACACTCCTCTTCAATAATTCTGGTAGCAAGTCTTATTTTATGCAATTTACTCATTCTTTTTTATTCTCCTTTCAGCGGCATCAGCTAAACTAGTTATACTTTTGCTTAAAATGGCTAATTATAAGTATGCTTCACAGCCTTTGAAATTCTTCTAGCTAGATAATATCATTTTCTAAATAGCTGTAGGTTAAATAAATGTAAAAATTGGGTAAAGCCAGGCTTTGATGCGGAATTTTAATAACGATCAGGGCCTGTGTTTTCATTAAATTTATTTGGAGGATTTATTTTTCAATAGAGCAAACTAATAGTATATATTAAAGGATTAGGAGGGATAAGTATGAATAATACCGACAGATTCATGCAGGAAGAATTTCTACCATTCTACAAACGGGTAAGTGACGCATTTGAGCAAAATCATCCAATGATTTTTTCCGGAATTAGCTCATTCTTTTCCGGGAAAAAGACCCTTATCGGAATGCGCCTTATGGATAACGACTGCTTGCTGGGTGATTATACCTTGCATTTAGAGGGAGCAAAAATTACTCATCTTGAAAATAGAGTTCTTTTATCGGAAATTAGCACTCCATTTGGAGTTATTAAACCTTATGCAATTTTAGAAAAGAGAACAATCGAAAAGATGATTCAAGATGAGCCTGATTTTATAGAGCATCCCTTTGCGACTAAGCTGAAATACATGCATGATACTACTATTAAATTTTTAAAATAGAGCTGCTATTCCTCTTGCTAACAGCAACAAGAACGGAAAAACCGGGCTATTTTGGCCCGGTTTTGTTATTATGGGTTTTTTTAATCGTCTATAAGGTCAGGCTCCATAGCGGAAGTTATTTCAACTTCTTCAGCAAGCAATTCCATCCCGGCTTCTTGAGCTGCTGGTATTTTCTGAGTTCGTTCTATCCTGGCGTTACCCAGGAGCAGGCTGATAGGAATACCGATAATTGTTACAAGCATTGCAATTAGGAAAACCATGCTAAGGGAATCCGCTAACGCATGTTTTAACAACGGAAAGACAATCTGCTGAAGTCCTTCCGGAATTTGTTTTTGCGCTTCCTGGCTCAGCAGGATATTAAACAAGCTGTGAGGATCAGAACGGGCTGTTTGCAAAAGTTTGTCAAAAGTACCGGCATGCGGCTCGGTAAGACCTTGAATGCTTGGGAAAAAGTCTTTTTCCAATAGGCTGGCAGAGTGATTATTGAAAATTACCCCCAGCAAAGTCATCCCAAAACTGCCGCCGATCATACGGAAAAACTGAGTTGAGGAAGTAGCCACTCCACGTTGTCCGAAAGAGAAGGCGCTTTGGACCGCGATAGTAGTTGTCGGCATGATTAATCCCATCCCACAGCCGAGAAAAATGATATTGGCAATCGCCACCGCTTGTGTAGTATCCAATGACATGGTGCTCAACAGATAAAACCCAACAGCCGTAAAACTCAGGCCTGCTATGAACATAGTCTTAAACCGAACTTTTGTAATAATTCGTCCGCCAATCACACTGGCAAGAATCAGGGAAACCATCATCGGAATCATTGTGTTGCCTGAGCTTGTTGCACTAATTCCTATAACTCCCTGCAGGAAAAGCGGTAAAAACATAAGGGAACCAAACATGCCTAGTCCCATTAAAAATCCCAGGATGTTTGTTACAGCAAAAACCCGGTTCTTAAATAAATCTAAACTTAGAATAGGCTCGGTTGCGTTTTTCTCCACAATTAAAAAAATAACCAGGGCACAGAATGATACACTTAATAATCCGATAATTTGCCACGATGACCAGGGAAAGTCTTTTCCGCCAAGGTTAAGGCCAAGTAATAGTGATATTATGCCTAATGTCAGGCTCATCGCACCTGCATAATCAATAACAACAGTATTTTTCAGGCGTCTTTCGCCTTGCAAGCCCAAAAAGATGGTGGCTGCAGCAAGAATTCCTATCGGTAGATTAACATAGAATACCCAGCGCCAGGAACTATTGTCGACGATCCATCCGCCAACTGTCGGGCCGACGATGGAAGCAAGCGCAAATACTCCGCCGATAATCCCTTGCCATTTGCCCCGTTTTTCGGGAGGGAAAATGTCTCCGATCACTATCATCGCCAAGGGCATAATTGTCCCTCCGCCTATCCCCTGAAGGCCCCGGTAAATAATCAGTTCAGTCATATTATGACTGGTCCCGCATAATGCCGATCCCAGCATGAATATGAATATACCTGCAACATATATCATGCGGCGGCCGAATAAGTCTGCCAGTTTTCCTGCAATCGGAACAATCGTTGCCGAGCTCAGCATATAGGCTGTAGTAACCCAGGTCATTATGCTTAGGCCGCCTAATTCGCCGATGATTCTTGGCATAGCGGTTCCCACTACTGTCTGGTCAAGAGCCGAAAAAAACATACCAAGGAATAAGCCGAGAAGTAAAACCGGACGTCTCGAATCTGGTTGCACTGATACTCCTCCTTGTTTACAATTGCTTATATAAGAAAACTTCCTCAGATAATCGCATATCCTGAAATATTCATGTATCTATTGGTGGTGGAAAATGAGCGTAGAGGATAGTTTTAACGCCCTATTTACGAGGAAGATTTTTAAGTGCTATTTTTATATTATATCATATCCTGGACGGACTAGTCAGTCATTGTGTAAAATTTTATTTAAATAATCGACAGGAAAAATAGCTTTTCGCAGCGAAAAGACCCATAATTTACCTAATCATGAGTCTTTTTGGAGGGGAAAATAGTAACAGACTATCAAATCTTTTCAAGAAACGGGGGTTGCCTATGCGGCTTTTTGTCGGGATTGAATTTCCAGGGGAGATAATTAATGAACTTTTAAAAGTGCAGAATCAAATTCGCAGTCAGGCCAAACGCGGGCGGTTCGTGCCAAGAGAAAATTTACATCTGACCCTCCAGTTTCTGGATGAGGTACCTGTACAGGAGATCGGCCCAATAGAGCAGGCTTTACGCAAAACGGCTCAATGTCACGGTCCGTTTCCATTGGCCTTAAAACATGTGGGCAGCTTCGGAAACGGCCATTCATTCAGGGTGGTCTGGGTAGGAATCAATGGTGATACACGGAGTCTGACCCGCCTGCAGAAGGATATTTCTGTTTCTTTGGCTGCGCTAGGCTTTCCACAGGAAACAAGGCCATACCGGCCGCATATTACCCTGGGACGGGATGTAGAAATTCCTGGAGAAGTATCCTTTGAAAAATACGGCGAAACCATGCTAGACATGCAGTTTTCCGTAAGCCGGTTTTCATTGATGGAGAGTACAGTGGAAAAGGGGAAGCGGATTTATAACACGCTGTATTCATTTTCATTATGTTGAAGCAATGAAGTTTATATAGCAGTTATGTTGCTATCTGAGGGCAGTTTCGTCTTGTTCCGGCGTTGCTGACAGAAAATAACCAGCGTTACGGCGATAGGAAAAAGAACAAACCATCCCGCGAAGAGAAATACGATGACTGACAGTAGTGCGCTTATCCAGGCTGAAGCCTTACCTATTTTTCCGGGGAGAATACGTGCCGCTGAAATCATACCTAGTATGTAAACTAAAAGGAAGTTTGCGCATGGAATACTGATCAACGGTTTTAAATCCCAAGAAAGTATATGACTCAATAACAGGATTGTTAAGTAAATGGGCGCAAACACAAGCAACGCTATGTAAGGTGTTTGAAAACGTGAATGTAACCGCCCGAAATAACCGGGAAAATTTCCATCCCGCGCTTGTGCATATACCAGGCGGGAAAAACCCGCAATGAAAGTATGAACAGGACAATAACAAACAACAAATCCCAGCAATGCCACCACTGTTCCTGCCATATTCCCCCAGCGATATGCTACCAGAGTCACCATTGCCGTAACGGGATTCCCGAAATGATAGACTTCAGTTCCCACAGTGACGAAAGCTACCGCAAAATACAATAAATTGACCAGCAATACGGCAACCCCTAAGCTCAAAGGGAGATCGCGCCGGGGGTTTCTGAATTCTTCGGCTAAATTTCCAATCATTTCCCAACCAATAAAGGCGAAGAACAAAAGAGTCATTGCCTCGCCAACAGGAAGCCAGCCATGAGGAAGGAATGGTGTAAATGCGGAGAACTGGATTTGCGGAATAGCTGACAAGACAGCAAAAGTGAGAATGAAGAGGATAGAAGAAACCACCAAAACCTGTGTACGGCCAGAAAGTTCGATTCCGCGATAGTTAAGGACAATAGCAGCAATTAGCAGCCCTGCTGCTGCAGCATGTACAGCTGCCGACGACCAGGCAAAAACACTTCCCAGATAATGGGCGCCTATCAATGCTGTGACCGGCATGCCAAAAGGCATGGCAGTCAACATTAGTACTCCGGTGATATGTCCAGCATTCTTGCCAAAGCTTTGACGTACATACGTGGCCATCCCACCTGAGTCGGGAAATTGTGATGACATCAATCCAATAGTTATAACCATCGGTAGTGAGATAAGTCCCATTAAAAGCCAGCTAATGAGGGAGGCTGGTCCAGCCATATCGGCAGTAATCGCCGGCAGAACCAAAATACCGGACCCGAGTACGGCTCCAATTGTCAAAGCCGCCCCTTGAACCCAAGTTATACTTTTTCTAAGTTCGACTTGCCGTTCCATGTTTTACTTCCCTTCGCTTCTCAAAATCTTCTTGTGCAGAAGTTGATTATATCTTATCATAAGAATATAATTTTTGATAAGTCGATTATTTCGAATAAAACAATCGATAAAACCGATGGAAGTGAGCATATGTATGTAAAGCATTTAGAATCCTTTCTTGTTGTTGCCAGACTGCTGAACTTCGGAGAAGCCGCCCGGATACTTAATTATTCTCAGTCGACGATATCGGAGCAAATACATAGTATTGAGGAATTTCTTGGTACAAGACTGTTTGAGCGAATTGGCAGAAAAGTATTTCTGACAGAGCAAGGAAGGAAGCTGCTGCCTTTTGCTGAACGTGCGGTGAGAGATGCCGAGGAACTTAAAAACTTATTCAGGGATACCGAAATAGTTTCCGGTTCATTAACGGTCGGAGCAGCAGAGACACTATGCGCATTCTGGCTGCCCCCGTTATTAAAAGAGTACAGAACACTCTATCCCAAAGTACAAATTAATATCAAAGTCGGTAACTGTATTGATTTCCCGCAATGGCTGCAACAAAATATTATTGATGTTGCTTTCAGTCTTTATGACGCGTCCGAGCAGCAACAACTTCGGCAAATAGACCTGTTTCGCGGCGAAACCGTATTTATTGCTTCGCCGGACCATGAACTATCCTTTGCACCGGTAATAGAACCTCAAAATCTTACGGGGCAAACCCTTCTTTTACCGGAAGGATACTGCGGGTACCCGATGGACTTAAAAAAACTGTTGGAGAAGGAGCGGGTAAAGGCCAACACCATCATGGAGTTCGGCAGTCTTGAATCAATTAAACAATGCGTCAAAAATGGTCTGGGTGTTTCCCTCCTACCTAAAATTGCCGTACAAGAAGAACTAAACCGGGGCGGACTAGTCAGCCTCGCCTGGAAGGGTCCGGATATTCCAATTCTGGCACAGATGATTTTCCACCGTGATAAATGGTTGGCACCGCCATTGGCAGCTTTAGAGACTTTAATAACGGCTGGTTTAAAATAAACCAGACCGAGAGTGAAGATACATCAGACTAATTGTTATTAGTGGATGTAAAAAGAACCAATTCTATTTATATAGGCTGGTTCTTTTTGCGTTTTAAAAGCTTTTGTACCTATAGAAAGGAAAAATGCTACAATTCGGAGAAGGTAATATTAAGTATTAAATAACTATTACTAGTAAAAGGAGATGATGGCATAAATTAAGGATTTTGACAGCAAGATGATCCATGAATAGTCTCAGAAGTTAATCAATTCCCTGAAACAATTGAAATAATGGTCATGCTCTTTTTCGTTTATACTAATGAAACAGCCCCTTTTTTGATTAATTAATACGAGGAGTGAAGCTTATGTCTGTTAGTGCTTATATTAATTTTAACGGGAACTGTCGTGAAGCAGTGGAATATTACGCCCAGGTTTTTGGGACAGAAAAATCACAAATTACGACCTTTGGTAATATGCCACCTGACCCTAGATTTACTCTTCCTGAGGAAGCAAAGAATTTAGTGGCGCATACAATGCTTAATATCAGTGGAAGTATAGTTATGTTTTCTGATGTTTTTCCAGGCATGCCCTATGTTGCAGGAAACAATATAAGTCTAATAATTGTCAGTACGGACATGGATGAAATTAAAACTCTATTCAATAAACTAAAAGAAGGCGGAACTGTACAGATGGATCTTCAGGAAACATTTTGGAGCAAATGTTACGGCAGTGTAACCGATAAATTTGGGATCCTCTGGCAGCTAAACCATGACAGTGGACAAGGGATGTAATTGAAAACTCTTTCGAGGAGGTGATTGCCGTGAAAGCTAAAGATATAATGGTAAAAGATGTTATTACTGTGAAGCAAAATGCAACCATTCAGGAAATTGCAAAAGTACTGATTGACAACAAAATTTCTGGCGTGCCGGTGGTTGATGATGAGGGGAAACTTGCGGGTATTGTGAGCGAAGGGGACCTTCTGTTCAAGGAAACTAATCCCAGGATTCCCAATTTTGTTAATATTTTAGGAGCCATCATCTACTATAATGGAGTGGAAAGATACAATGAGGACTTTAAGAAACTTATGGCCGGGCAGGCGAACGAAATC
>JAEYSJ010000291.1 GCA_023434855.1 Bacillota bacterium
CCACATCTAAATAATGTGACCTTCAACTTTCAATAAACCAGCGACCCTCATCGCAGAAAAGATATACTTCCCGCCCATGGACCCGGCAAGTGTAGCGTATGCCCTGGCCGCCGGCTTTAAGCGCTGCTGCCATTCTTACATCCAGCACCCGGTCAACACTGTACACCCGTCCGTCTTCCCATATTATTGACAATGGCTTTACTTTACCATCCCGGGTATGCTCCGCTGTTACATCCACGAATTTTTTATCTGACACATTTACCACCTCGATATAGAACATATGTTCAGTATGCCCATTTTAGAACAAATGTTCTGTGGTGTAAAGTGGTAATATAATACAAAAACCGCACCCCGTAGGTGCGGTTGGATAAAAATTGATTTACTTTATAAAGTCTTGAACCACGTACACATTTCCCGCACTGTCATAAGCAACGCCAATGCCTACCGTGGTATAATTCGAATTTAATATATTGGCGCGGTGACCTGAGCTATTCATAAAAGCGGTTTCCGCAGCCTGAACACTTGTATTTTCCGCAATGTTTTCACCCACGGCACTATAAGAAATGCCGGCAGCTTTTAAACGGTCGGAAGGTGTTTTTCCATCCGGGTTGCTATGCGAGAAAAATTTACGGTTAACCATATCTTGGGCATGACTGCGGGCAACTGCAGTCACTGCAGAGCTCACCTTTAGATCCGACAACCCGTTTGCACGACGATCGGCATTCATCAATTCAACTGCGTTTTTCTCAGCAGCGGCTACATTGGCAGAACTCGTACTACTACTGGTTGTTCCTGTAGTAGTGCTACCGTTATTTACAGTACCATTATTGTTGACTGAAGAATTGGATTCTGCACCCTTCGCTTTGTTAACGGACGTGATGACCCATTGAGAATTAGCACTGTTCAATTTAAGGGTAACATTATATATATTTTTTTCATGCCGCACAGAAACAACTGCCTGGTTAGCAGATTTGCTAGCCAAGGAAAATGAATCCTTTTTGGCATTGAACCCCAGCTTACCTGCGGAAGCCTTAACCACCGCCACCGGATCTTGCGTGACTTGGCTAGCTGAAGGAGATTGATTTTTTTGCGCTGTCAAATTAGTTATCTTGCCAACGGTGTTCGAAATCTGTTGCGATTTTGCGTAAACTGACGCAGGTGTTACCATTATATATAATCCAATAGTAGTGCCAAGAAACCCCATAAATAAATTGCGAACTACTTTTTTCAATCTGTCTCCTCCTCTTTTTTAAGTTCACAAGAACATGCATTTCTTGTCCTAATTTAATATATTTCACTAACTTTTGTTTTTATTTAGAAATGGTAATGTAATATTTAGTATGTAAGGTTAGATATGGATTTGAGTTCTTATGCTGCCGTCTGTTTCATGTCCGACATACACATGTTTTAGCTATATCCATCGTCGCAAAGTCCGCATAAAACCTAGTCTTTATTGGGCAAATAAAAACCGTTCGGGTGGATCGGCTAGCTACGTCAGCACGTAGAATCAGCGTATTTCCGAATTATAGAGACATTCCACGAAGACATAGAAATTAATTAGATCGACATGGAGAATAGTGCGTGATGAAATATTACCCCTTTAAAGCAGAATATTTGTTTTGCCAAACTTTCCGTAATGTAAAGTGGTAATAAAATACAAAAAAGCCTGCTACAATTGGCAGGCTAAGCAGAGCATTTAGCGTATCGCACCTGGTCCAGCATCTCTGTTTAACTCTGGAACACCTTTTTTAGAGGGATCATTCTTTTGTTATTTATCGGAACCACAACCGGCCAGCACTGTAGTTGCTAATATCATAGATAAAATAATAACTGCTATTCTCTTCATATAAAATCAGCTCCGATCGCTCTTTATTCATGATCCAAATTAACTTTAAATGCGTTACGACAGCCGAAGGTAGCGCTTTATAAATCTCCGCATTATTCTGCAAAAAATATGACTAAGCTATTAGTTTTTAGGTGAAACAGGCAATAAAAGATTAATCATATCTCTCCAATTTCTATCTATAGCAATTTGCAAAGCTGTTTTCATATTTTTGTTTTTAATACTAGTATTCGTTCCTGCATTAAGTAGTGTTTTGGCCATTTCTAAGTTACCTGCAGCATAAGCGATGTACATATCATTATTATTGACCATTGACATCAATGGTGTGTTACCGAATTTATTGACCTTATTAACATTGGCTTTATTAGCTAATAAGTATTCCACTATCTCAGTTGAATTTGCTCTTCCCCAATTAGCTTCTGCCGCAACGTGAAGGGGCGTCCATCCTTCTAAATTTTGAGCATTAACATTCTCTCCCATTTCTACAAAGAACTTCACCAGTGGTAAAGAATCCACTCTTACAGCATTTATAAGTTCAGTATCATTATACGGCCCATTTCCCAATGTCCCAACATCAATAAGTGCTCCTTTTTGGCAAAGATCATAGACCATATCAATATTTTTGTGCTTAATTGCATAGTGTAGTGGGGTCCAATTACCATAAGCTTTAGTACTTACTTTTGCTCCATTTTCTACAGCGGTTTTAACCATTTCAATATCATTAGTTCGAGCCCCATTCAATAACATATCGTCCATGGGTCCAGCAAATGCACTTGCACAAATACTAATCAAAAAAGTCATGATCAACAATACTTTTTAAAAATAAGCTTTCAAAATATCTCCCCCTTTTATTTAATATAGTATTAATACGGCATAATTTACCATAAAGCCTTTATTTTATTAAAGGCAAAAGTTCTCTCACCACAAAAGGGTGATCGAATATAT
>JAEYSJ010000303.1 GCA_023434855.1 Bacillota bacterium
GTCAATAGGCTGTTTGATCCGGTTGGTTAGCAGTGTAGCGAAAGGCAGAATCAGCAAAACGGCAACCAGAGTAACTGCGGACATAATTTCTAACTGTCTATAAATAGGAGCAAGGACTTCTTTTTCCTGGATCTTGCCAATAACAGTCCAGCCATGCTCAGGCATGTCCTGGTAGGCCCCTAAAACTTTGTCGCCCATGTAATCAATCCAGCTGGCCGTGCCGCTTTCGCCAAGCCGAATATTACGTAAAGCGTCATCAGTGATTTTAAAATTCATTTTAGCAGTACCTTGGACAAGTCCCTTGTCAATCAATACATTGACATAGCGTGGTTCGGTAAGAAATAATCCTTCACGATTGACCAGGAAGATTTCTCCTGTTTGACCAATCCAGTTGTCACGTAAAAGGGTTTCCAACGTATTTGTCTTGACATAACCGACAATGACCCCCTGCACATTCCCTGAATAGTCGAATAAGGGAGCGGAAAAGGCAACCAGTAATGAGCCGCTGATTCGCCCGGTAATGACATCTGAAATATATTCTTTTCCCGCCAGCGAAGCTTGAAAATAAGGCCGGTCGGTTACAGACTGTTGCCGAAAATTTTCGAGGGTGGAAATCTTGATAATCCCCTCTTTAGTGACATATGCAAGTGAATCAAATTGTTGATTGGCCTGTTGGGCCAGATGGAGCGCTTGCTTCATTTGCTGTTCGTCAAAGTTTCTTAGGGACTCTGACAAACTGAGAGCACGAATATCGTCAGCCCGCTCTTCCATCCAGTAATTAATCAATTGCTTTTGCGAATATACTCGCTGATTGATAAGTTCCAGATTCTCCTGTTTAGCTATTTTGATCTGATTAATGGTATAAAATGTCATAATTAGCATACTGGGAATCACGACAAACAAAATCGTCAATAAACGGAATTGTTTTTGCAATGGCTGCATGTTTATGTTTCACTCCTAAGGATTATTTCTTTTATGGCTGTTTTATTAATAATACTGCAGTCCTATTTACTGTATATAAAAAAATAAATACTAAACTAAAGTATGATTTTTGACAAGGAATTACTGAAATCCTTCTTCTTTTTATCTATCAGGCAAATGAAAAACTTAGATTACTTTATGGTATTTCCTGGCATTTTCTCATCATTTTTAAACATTAAAAGGGACTGACCTAAATAGCTGTTAGGTCAGCCCCTTTTAATGTTGAGAGTCTTAAATCCGGGAAACATGAACGTCATAGCTTCTGCCTGCGTTCTAATGACTTGGGACAAGCCAAGTCTTTACTCACTTATCATTTTGATTTAAATGTATGGCAGTTTGTTTGTTCGCTTTTTTGAGCGCTGCTTCCACCGCCATCGACATTGACTTCAATTGCCGAAGCATTGCAGCGTTCGCCGCTTCCCCAAAATTGGCAGCTTGATACTGTACATTTAATGCTGGGTAGTGACATAGTAGTCCCTCCATTAAAAATTTTTTTGCTGGGTTACCCCGGTATTATTATTTCTATTAGCGGCAAGAACATACATCAGATGCGGCGGCAATTTTCTACATTTGATAATTTTGTCCCTGCAGCTGGTTTTGCTGCTGCATTGATGTAAAACTTTGTCTGATTCGCTGATATTGTTCCTGAGGAGCTGGTTCAACTTTGTACCAGCCTTTCTGATTCATGAGATCGAAAACGGTTTTTTGGTTTTTCAGGCTTTGGCCCAAGACTGAGGTAAGCTGGGAACGGACGCCATCATTGGCACTTTCCAGGATGGTCGTGCAGAGTGCATTAGATTCCATTTTTAGCTGGTAAATAAGGGTGCCTACCAGTTCCATGTCCTGTTGGGACTGCATATTTTGCTGTTGTGCCATGTCAGTTTCCTCCTATTGTAAGTTTCCATTTTGGGTTACTAAAGATGAGATGGTTTGTGTCCACTGCTGGTGGTCTTGAGCCAAGCTTTGCAGTAGACTCTTAACCTGGGGATCAGTACTTGACTGGGCGCCGCGGTTACAGTTTTTTTGGATTGACTCAAAAAGTTTGGAAACATCCTCAAGATATAATAATTCTCTGGTAGTTAGGTTCATGCTGCTGTTCCTCCTAATATAGTTTATATTGCTAGTATACCCAATGTTTTAAAAGTTACTTGAAAAGAACTGACCAATTGTTTTAAAATAATTTACAGAATAGACAGTATTAGTTAAATTTTTACATTGGAGGCTGGCATGGCTAATTGTAAAGCAGGACTATATCAACAATTACAACAAGTTTGTGAGACAAATCGTTTTGCGGCATTATTGGGTATGGAGGTTGCCAAACTTGGTGAAAAGGAGGCAACACTCATTATTCCGGTCATCAGTGAGAAGCACACCAACTATGACGGCTTTATCCATGGAGGAGTCTTATCTACCATGGCAGATATGGCAATGGGTGTAGCCTGCGCAACAATAGGCAAGCGTATATGGACAATTGAGATGAACACCAACTTTATTAAAAACGTGACCAAAGGCCAAATTACCGCCGTTGGCAAAGTAATCCATGATGGAAAGATTACGATGGTTGCCGAAGCCGAGATATGGGACGAAGAGCAAAATCTGCTTGTCAAAGGCCGGGGAACTTTCTATGTTTGCGGATACTTTGAAGAAAGTAATTTATAGTATTAGAAGTATAAGTCTCCGGATGGTAGGTAGTTTGGCTAATGTTTTTTTGAACCACAGAGGACACAGAGGACGCAGCGGGATTTTATTATTTCCTGCGTTCATTGATATGTCCGAGTCTAATGTATTGCACTTTATCATAGTTATTGCCGGTGATACTTTATCCCTGCGCGATATATATCGCGCCGTTTTCCACTCCGTGCCCTCTGTGACCTCTGTGGTTAGCCGTATCCCCAAGGCCGCAATAGCGGCGATTTTTTAATCGGTTTGTCACCGGGCCGTCATGAGACGGTAAACCGGCAGGGCCAGGCTTGCCATGACAATCACAAAGACAACAAGCCCGCCAAAGAAATTACTGTTTTTCATCAGCCAATAGCCATAGGAAAAGGCATGAACAGCGGCTAAGATACCAATGATTAAATAGGCATAATTCATTAAGGGTTACTCCCTTCTGATAGATATCGTTTTTCTCATCAAGCCGGTACGTCTGATTTCTGTCTGTACTGTAATATTTACAGTTGCCTGCGGATACTTGCTGTCCCAGTTATAAGCTTCCAGTTGCTGTATGGTCGGGAAATGAGGACGGATATAGTAGCCGAAATTGACAACATCGGTGCCCCATAGCTGAGTAATGTGCACTGTTTCACTAATTTGTTCATGAATTACGTTGGAGATTTGATTTTCCAATAACGTTTTGTATTCCTCTGATTCATAATTAATTCCGGTAGGGATGCTGGTGATTTCACCCTCGAGAAAAACAGCAATATTAATTACCGGGATTTCTCCGGAAGTATCGACATTAATATGGGGCGAACTGCCAAGCCGCATATTAACTTCGAGCTGTTTCTCCGGCATTAATGGGTCTTCCAGGGTTACAAAGCCCTTGGGAAATTTATTCATTAGTATCGCCAACGCCCGTGTTTGCTTATCGGTGAGGAAACCAGCCAGCTTATCCTCTTTAAATACAGCCGTGCCAATGGCCGATACAGGATTTCCACCCTGCCGCGGCATTTCTCCCGGGATGTATTCTTTGCTTTTGTCACCGGTTACCGGGCCTCTCTCGGCCTGAAGCGGACCGGAGGGAGGGTTGAATCCCATGGCAACAGCATAGGGAGCACCGCTGTCCCCTTTAAGCTGCTTATAAAACTGATGAATATTTGTCTTTAAATAATAGGAGGTTTCATCATTTGTCGATAATATGCTTTCGACCCAGTGGGATGCCAGAACTTCAATTTCCGGGTCGTTTTTTTCGATGAGTTCCCTGGCGGACCCCTGGGCCACCATTATGAACATGGAACCGCGAAATTCCCTGAACCGCATCAGCGATCCGATAAAACCCTGCAGTCCTTTCCGGGCCAACTCTTCGCCGATGACAAAAATGGTAATGTGCGATAAGTTTGGCGCCCGTGAAACTGAAGAATTAAGCAGGTTGCGTCCTTCTGCCAGGGAAGGAGCTGTTATTGCGATAATCTGAGAGGGTTTTTTTTTGCTTGCTCCTGCGCTTTCGGACCCGGCTACTGCCTGAGGATTCGGAACTCGATAGGTTATTGCCAACTGATTGTCAGGCGCCGTATCTACACCCATTGTGATAACATAGGCAATTTCGTCAGTCTCCCGGGCGCCGTTACAGCCTGCGGTAAGCAGGACTAAAAGCGCGCATAGTAGTATGGTTATTGTTCGTGAGCACATGGTATTTTCCGCCTGCCTTTTATTAAAGAAGCTACAAATAGCAATAAAGGAATGAGAACGGCGCCAATGCCGTTGTAGTATGTAAATACTTTCATTTCCATATTTGTCAGGGTTATTATGTCCGGAGGTAATGTGGCAAGCTGCATTGTCACAAAGGTAACGGCGGGAATTAAGGGCCGAATGGTCGGCAGGTCAGCCATCCTTGCCAACAAGTACAGACCGGCAAACAAACTTAGCGCGATGGCCAGTATGCCGACAATTACCCATAGGATAATAAATAGTGATTCAATGCGCTGGATATACCGGCTAAGATAAACCAGGCGGGACATTTCGTAAAAGGGAAGGGTTTTTTCCATGCCGACTTTTGCGCCAAATATCATTACGAACGCCATAATAGCCAGAGTGCGTAAAAAAAGGCTGCTTCCCAGCCCGAAAACGGCGGCTGTTTTGACCATTGTTGCGTTTTGAAAAGAAGGGATAAGGATAACAAGGATAATTGCTCCGGCTTGAGCTCCGGTTAGACCGACACTTGCCGCAGCTAACCGGTCTAATCCATATCCCTGCCAGGGAAAGAGGTAGTTAAATTCGTAAAAAGGGTATAGCAATATTAGGCCGGTAACAAGTCCTGCCGCGATAAACGGCAAAAGCAGATAGGTTGCCCGGCACATGGCTTCAAGTCCCGCATAGACAATAACTGCCGCTCCTAAACCATACCAAATAACCGCCAAATGGAAATTAATACTGGGCAAGGCAGTCAGCAGAGTGTTTTCGGCAAATTCCCGGATCCAGAAAATTGATAACAGCCAGAACATGACAATATAATAAAGGCCGATAATTTTAGCCGGCAGTTTGCCGAGAAAATATTCAGCCATCGCCATTAAATCTCCCGGATATTTTTTAAATACAGTTGCCAGCAAATATATTGAAATAAGAATTAGAACAAAACCCATAAAAGGACTAGCCCAGCCCAGATTTCCGGCTATTTCGATACTCATGGAAGGGGTGGTCAGAAATACCGGAGGGAAGGTAATTATAAAGGCTAATGCAATTCCTTCAGATATGCCCATCTGGCCAATTTGATATTTCACTGATCATTTGCTCCTTCCGGTTTCCTTGTTTTCCATAAACGGCTGATAAAAGGCTGCCGCCGCTTGTCCTTAGGATTTAATTCATCTGGTCTGTTTTCTTGTTTAAATACCGGACCACGCAGGACGACGTCATAGCCGGCATTGGTTCTTGGGGCAATTGGCGCCATATAAGGCACGCCAAAGGACTTCATCCGGCAAAATAGAACAACGAGCCATAGCAATATGGTACCCAGTCCGACGAGACCCATAAAGGCCGCAAAAAAAAGCAGGACAAAACGGGTGATACGCATGGCAGATGACATGCGGTATTCAGGTATAGTAAAAGAGGCCAGGCCGGTAATGGCGATGATTACGACAATGATGGGACTGACAATGTGGGCAGACACGGCGGCTTGCCCGAGAATAATTGCGCCAACGATGCCGATGGTAGAGCCGAGAATGCCGGGAATTCTCACCCCTGCCTCCCGAATAAGCTCAAAGGATGTGTCCATTACCAGTATTTCAAACCAAGCAGGAAAAGGAACATTTTCCCTGGAACCGGATACGGCCAGCAGCAGCTCAGTGGGCAGAGCCTCTTGGTGAAAGTAACTGATAGCCAGATATAAGGACGGCAGGACAGTAGCGATAAGGGCGCCAAACAAACGAAGCACTCTCATGATATTGGCGATCCCTGATTTTACGCTGAAATCTTCGGCAGAATGAAAAAAAGAAAAGAAACTGATGGGAATAATGTGGGCAAAGGGATTGCCTTCCAGTATTAAAGCAACACGTCCTTCCATTAAATTGGCGACAACTCTGTCCGGACGCTCAGTTGACAAAGACTGGGGATAAGGAATGTTGGGAAAATCCTCGATAAGCTGGATGAGTTCTCCCGACTCACCCAGATAATCTATTTCTATTCCCTGAATCCGGCGGCGGACTTCGGCAACAAGTGTCGAATTGGCAATTGAATCTATATACATAATGGCACAGTTAACCTGACTGCGGGTTCCGACCTTGACCATTTCAGTTACCAGGTCGCTGGAACGGAGCATTGACCGGACAAGACCGGTATTGATCCGCAGATTCTCA
This sequence comes from Bacillota bacterium, assembly GCA_023434855.1. The sequence goes on from JAEYSJ010000303.1 coordinate 6,489, forward strand.
CTAAAGGCAGCCTGGGCACCCCGGACCGATTGCTCAGTTAGGGGATGGTCTACCCCACGGTGTTCCCAGCCTTTTGTGCTTACAAGCACAGCTTCATCGATACCGTCGAAGATTAGCACCGTGTCCCCGCTATTGACGGCTTCTTCCACTTCGGCAAAGGTGCTGCCGCGTTTAACCTGATTGCTTGGCAGGCATTCATTAATAATACGTTCAACTAAACTAGTCTGATAAAGCTCTCTTGTCCCGTCAAACAGCATTAGCGGTTGCAGCACCGATAAATTTATCGTCTTGTTGTCAACCAGACCGTCGGTAAATACTGCTATTGTTTTAACCGGGGGATTAGCGGCAATTCGGAGATTGCGGATTACAATATCCTTATTTTTTGGTACCCGGTAAATAGATGCTATTGTTTTACTATTTTCTTCAATACTGGTGGATAACTGCCGGGAACTGGGATCACTTTTTGCGAGGTCATAATTTACCAGCAGCGGTGTCAACTGACCGAATTGTTTTTCCAAAGCTGCTAGTTCCAGTTTGATTGCTTCCTGTTCTTCAGGCCACTTTCCTTTGCGCAGAAGCTTGCCTAATTTAGCCGCAAAAATTTCGAGGTGATGAGCATATTGCAACGATTTATTTAATGCTGCTAAACGCTGTTGTACCCCTGGCTCCGGGTAATTAAGGCTGTCAGAACTGTCAAAAGGATGATTTTCATCTAAAACAAAAGAGTCCGGATTGGTGGGCGGCTGGTAACCAAGAACTTTTTTAACAGCCTGATAAAATTTGAATAACAGATTATCAACCATACAAATACACTCTCAATTTTAAAATGGTGATGGTAGTATGTCTCAGAAAGTGATAATATAACCATAGATATGGTGTATCGAGAAAGGTGGAAGGTATATTTGGTTAAGATTCGTTCTTCTACATGGGCATTGGTAGCTCTTTTTATCGCAATTGCCATCGTGTTCAGCCTGACCAGAGTACTGGCGGTTGTATTGTTTATTGCCATGTTACTTAGTATTCTGTTGTATCCTGTTGTAGATAAGCTGTCTGTACGGTTTAAGCGGGGATATGCGGCCGCTTTGGTTTTATGTGGCTTTATCGCCATTATCATTACTGTTGCAAGCTGGATTATAGCAAATATTGTCCCCGGATTTGCCAATTTAGTACGGGAAATTCCGTCGTTTGTAAAGCAAATTAAGAACCTGCCCAATATACTGCCAATCCCGCCGGAGGCGGCTGGCTATGTGGATGATGCCTTGCGTGACGCCGCAAACATTGCTGTGGAAATTGTTAAGAATTCCGCCGATCCGCTTTTGCGGGCGGTATCCGGCGTTGTTGAACTGATCGCCATTCCAGTGATAACATTCTATTTCTTAAAAGATGGAGGAAAGGTGAGCACTTATTTCACCCAATTTCTCCAGCCGCAAGAAGCCTTGCGGATAAATGAAATTCTGGGAAAAATAAGAAGGGTGCTTGGCAGTTATATCAGGGGCCAAATTGTTATTTCCGTTATATCAGCGACGGCGGTTTGCCTATATTTTATCGTTGCAGGTTTGCCTTATGCGTTGGTTTTTGCCGCGATTTCAGCCGTCGCAGAGCTGGCACCTGTTGTTGGTCCGGCAGTTGCATCGGTTTTTGCGGCAATATTAGCCTATTCCTATTCTCCGCTGCTGGCTGCTAAAACATTAATTTTCTATATTATTATGCTTAAAATAAATCACAATCTTGTCTACCCGGCGCTAATCGGCAGAGCAACCAAACTTCATCCGGTAGCCATTGTGTGCGGTGTATTATTTTTTGGGCATATATTCGGGGTGCTTGGCATGATGCTGGCTGTTCCTATGCTGGCCGTTACCAAGGTAGTCTTTGAGCAGTATGCCGGAGAATAAACAAAGTACTTATTTTGCAAAACAGGCATAATAATATTTACACCTTTTTTCAGGTATGATAATATGATAAGGTTAGGATCAAGCGGCAACTGGGGCGATTTTAACAAGTCTGAGAATGCCGCTGGGCAGTTTTTTTCAGCAACAGGAATTGACCTGTGGGATCTTCAAGATTCCACAGGTCTATTAATTTTATTATTTATTATTATTTATTAGGAGGGTTTGTTTTGGAAGAAATCAATAATTTAAAGCGAAGTACGGCCAAATTATCTGTCGCTTCCAATACTCTATTGGTTCTTTTAAAACTGGTAGTAGGTTATTACGCCGGGGCTGTCAGTATTATTTCTGAGGCTGCCCATTCAGGGGTAGATTTAATTGCCGCTCTGGTAGCTTTTTATGCCGTAAGAAAATCAGGTAAGCCGCCTGATACTAACCATGCCTACGGACATGGTAAAATTGAAAATTTATCCGGTGTAATTGAAGCAGTACTGATTATTGTGGCAGCCGTCTGGATAATTATTGAAGCGGCAGGAAAATTAAATAGTCCCAATTTGCCGGAGTTTCTGGAATATGGTATTGCCATAATGTTAGTTTCTATTATCGTGAATTATTGGGTATCTGGAAGATTATTTAAGGTTGCTGAAGCTACCTGCTCTCACGCGCTGGAAGCAGATGCGTTGCATTTGCGGGCTGACATTTGGACATCGCTGGGGGTATTGATTGGCCTGGCGGCTATTAAGATAACAGGCTATACCTGGATTGATCCGGTAATCGCCATAGTAGTGGCATTAGTTGTTTTTAAAGCCGGGTACAGTATGACCAAAAAAAGTTTGTACGAATTAACAGATGTCAGTTTGCCGCCGGAAGAGGAAGCTATTATTATGGAGATACTTAATGAACATAGTAAAATAATATCTTTCCACCGGCTGCGTACCCGCCGGTCAGGCAGTTATCGCTTGATAGACATGCATATCATTCTTGATAAGAATATGCATCTTGACAAAGCTCATGCTGTCTGTGATCAAATTGAAATTGAAATCAAAAGCAGATTAGGTCTGTGTGATGTGATAATACATCTTGAACCGTGTGATTATTATAGTGATTTTGGCAGTTGCCCTTTGCCTGCGGAAGAACACGCCAAGAAGTAAAAATGTTTGTTATTATCAGGTGGCGGTTAGTCTTTGGCATCGGCAGCCGTTTCGGTACCGGCTCCGGTGTTTTCCTGACCGGGAGGGTTATTGGCGGGATTGTCCGGCTGGGGGGGAGCCGCCCCTTCCCAATATTTGTAGAAAGGTGAGTCCTGTTTATACTGGAATTTTTTCATCAGCAGTCGGAGTGCTTCTAACTGCAAGATTTGCTCTGCCGTATTGAACGGGGTGTCAGTAGCGTCAGTTCGGTTGGACAGCAGCCGGAAAAGATCAACCGGCGCGCAGGTGACACTTAAGAATTCACTGCTAAATAGAATTTTACAGCATAACAATTCCAGTAATATATCGATAAGAGTTCCGGAGCGGTCAGCCCGTTCGACCGCGCGTTGGAAAATATCTATAGGGGTATTGGGAGTACGGTGTATTTCTTCAGCCGCACCCACCAGCAGTCGGTAGGAACTGACCAGGGACTGTAGGTTGGGTATAACAGCATTTACATCGCTCAAAATAGTATTAATTATTGGCTGGGGCGTGGTGGCCATCGTATCACCTCATAACGGTTTTGAAAGTCATACCCAATTATATGCAGGGAACAGCATATTAATTATAAATATGGAAAGTAGCAAAATAGATAAGCCATATTATATGTGGAAATATATTCAAATAGAGGATTTTTGGAAGTAGGGTATAATTATTCTATATAGTTAAAGACTTGTTTGGCTGGGGGGGATAGTAATGGTCAAACTAACACATTATACCAAAAGCGGCGGCTGAGCAGCCAAGATCGGGCCGGAGGCTCTGGCCCGTGTGTTGCACCGTTTATCGCCGCAGGCAGATGACAGACTACTGGTTGGAATTGAAACATCTGATGATGCCGGAGTCTTCAAGCTGAATGAGACAACAGCCCTTATTCAAACAGTCGATTTTTTTACGCCTATTGTGGACGATCCCTATATGTTTGGCCAGATTGCAGCGGCAAACAGTCTAAGTGATGTGTATGCCATGGGGGGAAGACCGTTAACGGCTTTAAATATTGTGGCTTTTCCCCTATGTGAGCTGGATGGGGAAATACTGCTGGCTATCTTGCAGGGCGGGCAGGATAAAGTAACTGAAGCCGGAGCTGTTATTGCCGGCGGGCATACGGTGGATGATGCCGAGCCCAAGTATGGTCTGAGTGTAACCGGGATAGCACATCCTGCCAGAATTCTTACCAATGCCAATGCTCAACCTGGCGACATGTTGCTATTGACTAAACCGATCGGCACAGGGGTGCTGGCAACTGCTGCCAGGGCTGATATGTTTAGTGACGGTATGGCTGCAGCGGTCCGCAGTATGGCTGAGCTTAACCGTACTACCGCTGAAGTTATGGAAAAGTACCGGGTGAATGCTTGTACAGATATTACAGGGTTCGGTTTATTAGGTCATATTTATGAAATGGCGTCAGCCAGCAAGGTACAGGTAGATATTGAAACGAAGAACCTCCCACTGCTGCCTGAAGCGGCAGATGCTGCCTCTATGGGATTAGTCCCAGGCGGAGCATACACCAACCGGGGTTATTTAAAGACCGTAAAGATTGCTGATAACATACCTGAGAATATACGTGATTTATGTTTTGATCCCCAAACTTCAGGCGGGTTGTTGATTAGTGTTCCTGAAAGCCAGGCCGCTCAATTGCTGGCGGCATTAAAACAGGCCGGAGTCAGTCACGCCGCGGTTATCGGACAGGTGACGCAGGCCGGAAGAGGTGAAATTAATGTCTATTAACGTGGATGCGCGGGGGCTTGCCTGCCCTCAGCCGGTGATTGCCACCAAGAAAGCATTGGAAAGTATTACTGACGGAATAGTAACCGTCATTGTTGATAATGAGGCAGCTAAAGAAAATGTTGCGAAGTTTGCCGCAGCCAATAATTGCGGCGCCAGTATTGAAGAACAAGGCGGACATTTTTACATAACAATAGCCAAAGGAACAGGAGAAAGCGCAGACAGGCATTTGCCATCAGCAGGAAATAACTTAGTTTATCTCATTACCCAGGAAACACTGGGGCATGGCAGTAATGAACTGGGGGCCGTATTGATAAAAGCTTTCTTTTATTCCCTGCGGGAAAAGGAGCCGCTGCCGAAGACGGTGATGTTTCTTAACAGCGGTGTAAAGCTGGCGGTGGCGAATTCACCTGTGCTGGAACATTTACAGGCACTGGCGGACCGCGGTGTGCAAGTGTTGTCTTGCGGCACCTGCCTTGATTACTATGGACTTAAGGAAAAACTGGCGGTGGGTGCAGTGACCAACATGTATACTATTTTGGACGAACTGTCAGGTGCGGATAAAGCTATTACATTATAGATGTTACCGTGGAAGCAGGTGTGAGCTTGTATTGTGATTTTGACCGTCTTATTTCTTTTGCTTCAGTCCACCATGCTATCAGAGGTGAAAAATTGTTGCTGGATGCCGGAATTAAGGTGATCGCTTTACCTACGCCGCGGGAGATTGATATCAGCTGCGGGCACTGCCTGCTGTTCAAAGCGGGAGATGGTCCGGCAGCACTTACTATACTGAGGGACGGAAAGGTGCAGTGGAGCAAGCTGTTTAAGCGGGATGGCCGTGCCAGGATGTATGAGAAGCTTGCGGAGAATTGAAGCATCCCTGGCGGGTCATACTTAGAAGTCCGAGAAGAATAGGATTGTGGCAGGGGGAATTGTTTTTGATAGATTTGCTGTGGACGCCGGATTTTTGGCTGGCTGCCAGCGGTAAAGTGCTAAAAATTGTCGTGATTATTGTCGGCACAGTTATGACACTACGGTTTTTCCATTTAATTATTAACCAGCTTATTATCACAAAAGTGGGAAGCCAGACTTTTATCGCGGAAAAGCGGGCGCGCACTTTAAGCACTCTCTTGCATAGCATTATCAGGTATGCCGTGTATTTTATTGCCATTGTCATGATCTTGCAGGAGTTTCATATTGATACGACCTCGATAATCGCCGGCGCAGGAGTTATCGGGCTGGCAATTGGTGTTGGCGCTCAGAGCCTGATTAAGGATTTTATTACCGGCTTCTTCATTATTCTGGAAGACCAGTTTGCTGTGGGGGATTATATTGTTAGCGGCGATGTGTCAGGCACCGTGGAAGATATCGGCTTTCGTACCACCAAGCTGCGGGACCCCAATGGAGTGCTTCATTTTATTCCTAATGGCGCAATTGCCCGGGTGAGCAATTATACCAGAGGGCATATGCAGGCTGTTATCAATGTGCCGGTTGCCTATGAGGCCGGTATTGACAAGGTGCTGTCCTTATTGGAGGAAGCATGCATTGCTATTGGCCAGGGTATGCCGGAGGTAATCGAGGGGCCTAAGGTTTTAGGAGTTGTCGATCTTCGCCCAGGAGAGGTCATTGTCCGGCTAATAGCCAAAACGGTGCCTTTAGAGCAGTTCAAAGTGGAAACAGCTCTCCGGCACAAAATTAAACTATTGTTTGAGGAAGCCCATATTCCGGCACCTGGCGGGCAATTTGTCAGAGTAAGCGAGGGAGAAAAATGAGTTTTGTTAGATATGATGTCGGCGATATTGTTAAAATGAAAAAATCTCATCCCTGTGGCTCAGATCAGTGGGAGATTACCCGCACAGGAATCGATTTCGGCTTAAAATGCCTGGGATGCGGGCGGTGGGTAATGATACCCCGGCCTAAATTTGAAAAATCAGTGAAAACCATTATAAAAAAAGCGCAACTGCCAGAGAACAAGTAGCAATTGGTCTGCCTTGAAATAAGTAAGAAAATACTTTACAATATATAAAAATAAACAAATATTTCTAGCCGCAGAGTACGCAGAGAGCACAGAGGGATATGCTATAAGTTGTAAAATAATAAAACCCTCAGCGTTCTCCGTGCCTCTGCGGTTCAAATTGTTATTAAGGTGGAATAAAATGAGCACAAATTTGGAAATGGGTATTGTGGGTTTGCCTAATGTGGGGAAAAGCACATTGTTTAATGCTATCACCAAGGCCGGAGCTGAGGCGGCTAATTATCCCTTTTGCACCATTGAGCCTAATGTTGGCGTGGTAGAAGTGCCTGACGAGCGGCTCTGGCGTTTGGCGGAAATGTACAAGCCGAAAAAGACTACTCCTGCCGCTATGCGGTTTGTGGACATTGCCGGATTGGTAAAAGGCGCATCTCAGGGTGAAGGTCTGGGGAATAAATTTTTGGCCCATATCCGGGAAGTGGACGCTGTGGCGCAAGTTGTCCGCTGCTTTGTTGATGAGAATATTACCCATGTGGAGGGTGGACTCAATCCTCTCCGGGATATTGAAATTATTAATACCGAACTGTGTTTGGCCGATCTGGAAACCTTGGAAAAAAGGATGGAACGTGCCCAGAAAATGCTAAAGGGCGGAGACAAGAAGGCCCAGGTGGAATTGACGGTACTAGCCCGCATCAGGGAACTGCTGGAGCAGGCCCAGCCGGCCCGGCGGGTGGCTCTAACTGAGGATGAGGAAGCTCTTATTAGCGACCTGAATCTGATGACTCTGAAACCGGTACTGTATGTCGCCAATATCAGCGAGAATGAAGTGGCGAATGCCGACGCCAATCCCTATGTGCAGCAGTTGAAAGAATATGCTGCCCAGGAAGGGGCCGAGGTTATTGCCGTTTCAGCCAAGGTTGAGGCGGAAATTGCTGAATTGCCTGAAGAAGATGCCCGGGAATTCTTAGCTGAGCTTGGTTTGTGCGAGTCCGGCCTGGATAAGCTCATTAAGGCCGGTTATAAGCTGTTGGGACTGATGAACTTTTTTACTGCCGGTGAGCCGGAAGTACGGGCCTGGACGATAAAACAGGGCACAAAAGCCCCGCAGGCCGCCGGCAAGATCCACAGCGACATTGAACGCGGCTTTATCCGCGCAGAGATAGTTTCCTACAAAGATCTAATTGCCTGCGGCTCTCATACCGCTGCCCGGGAAAAAGGATTGGTGCGGCTGGAAGGTAAGGAATATGTCATGCAGGATGGCGATGTAACTTATTTCCGGTTTAATGTCTAAGCATTTATCATAATTCTTGCATTTATATTCAGATGATGTTATATTATATAGGTTAGGACATCCAGGGTTTCAAATTACAATAGTTTGTAACCTTCCCTGCTCCCTTGAGGGGGCCATTAGTCCAGAGGAGGAGGTGATTTCGTGAGAAAATACGAAGTCATGTTTATCATTAAGCCTGCCGAAGAGGATGCAATCAACGCGGTTGTTGCCAAGTTTGAGAACCTCATCAAAAATAACGGCGGTAACATTGATAAGGTTGATCGTTGGGGCAAAAGACGCCTGGCATATGAAATTAAAGATATTGCCGAAGGTGTCTATGTTATCTTCTATTTCACTGCCGAGCCGAAAGTTGTTTTTGAGCTTGAGCGTGTAATGAAGATTACTGACGAGATACTAAAGCACATGGTTATTAAAGAAGATGAGTAAAGCAAGAGCCTAGGGGGAATGATTACCATGAATAAGGTTATCTTAGTTGGCCGTCTTGCCCAGGACCCGGAGGTGCGGTATACGCCCAATGGCAAAGCTGTGGCTTCATTTAATATTGCCGTTAACCGGTTTGCCGGTCAAGGCAAAGAAGCTACCGACTTTATTCCTATTGTGGCATGGGAAAAACTGGCCGAAATTTGTGGCAATAATCTTACCAAAGGACGCCGTGTGCTGGTAGAAGGTCGTTTGCAAATCCGCGCTTATGAGACAGCTGACGGACAAAAGCGGCGGGTAGCCGAAGTTATAGCGCAGAATATCGAATTCATGGACAGCCGCCAGGTTATGGGCGGCGGCGCTGACTCCGCTAGTCCCAATGATGCTGCTGGTTCTTTTGGTACTGATGTCTTCCCTGAAGAAGAGATTCCATTTTAAGGGAGGTTAGTACAGTGAAACGTGAAAGAGGCCGAAAGCCAAAGAAAAAAGTTTGTAGCTTCTGTGTGGATAAAGTGGAAGCTATCGATTATAAAGATGTTCCCAAATTGCGCCGTTATACGACAGAACGCGGGAAGATTCTTCCCCGCCGTATTTCCGGTAACTGCGCCAAGCATCAGCGCCAATTGACTTTGGCGATCAAACGTGCCCGTAATATTGCACTCCTGCCGTTTACAGCAGAATAGCAAGAATAGAAAAATGCTAAGAGGAAGGTTGCACCTGCTTCTTAGCATTTTTTATCATTATGAAATAACCACGGCAGACAAAATTACATATAATTATATTAGACTATTAATTATACTATACTATCTGCGAGAGGGTCCTGTATTTTACATATGCCCAAAGCAGGAAAGTCAGATATAATGTACGAATAATATTAAAACATTTTCTAAATGTTATTGGGCTTCAGCCGGTGTTTAAAGAATATGCTGAAGCCAGGTCAAAAGGGAAAGCGGGAGGGATGATGTTGTTTTCCCATGAATCGGAGATTTTACGCAAACTGCGTTTAATAGAAGGGTTAAAGGCTGATTTGATAAGCAGCATGGGCGAGCTTTTTCAGGCTATGGCGAAAAACAGCGAACAGGCCATCAGGGAGGGACTGGCGGCGGTAGTAATGGCATGCTATGTGCTGGGACGCCGGCTAGGTGTTGATTTTGCCGCTTTGGATGAGGCGGTAATGGCCAAAGTGCAGCAGAAGATTAAACAGGAACCGGAAATAGAGCAATGGTTTGGAGATTACAGCGATTATCAACGCCATCTCCGCCAAAGGAGATGAATATATGCGGCAATCACAAATGAAACCGATGGTCGAAAGTGGAATTTTATCTGCTGTAGCGATAATTTTTGCGTTAATTGGTGTTTATCTGCCGGTCTTTGGACAATATATTATCTTTCTCTGGCCTATTCCTATTATTTTGCTAGGGGTGCGGCACGGTAGCAAATGGAGTATCATGGCGACAATTGTTTCAGGTAGTATTATTGGAATGCTGCTGGGACCATTGAGTGGACTAGGAATTATAGGAGGATTTGGTTTAGTTGGCATTGTATTGGGGCATGCTTTACGGGCTGGATTTAGTCCTGCCAAAACTTTATTATTGAGTTCGGCAGTGTCGCTAATATCTATGGTAGCGTTACTGATGATTAGTATTTGGGTGATGGGAGTTAATCCAGTCTATCTACAATTGGACATAATGGGCAAGTTTTATCAGCAGCTATCAGAGCAGACCATGGAAGTTTCACGTAACATTGGCATGACTGAGGAACAATTGGCTAGAATATCTGAGAGTATGCGTGCAATGTCGGATGTTAGTCTGATGAAACTTGTTCTGCCGGCCTTATTTGTAATGATGGCTGCGATTACTTCTTGTTTGAATTTTTTTGTTGCTAGAGCGGTCCTTAAAAAATTGGGGCATAGTATTGTCAATCTTCCACCCTTTAAGCATTGGATGTTGCCTAAGTATATAGTGTATATTTTGGTGGCCGTTTTGTTGATGACATATTGGGGGCAGGTAATAGATGTCCCTGTTCTTAAGCAAATCGGTATGAATCTGCAGGCTATAGCCATGATTATTCTGTTTGTACAGGGCTTGGCGCTATTTTACTATCTTGCCGAGAAATACAATTTGTCAAAACCTGCGAGGGGTATTATACTGTTCTTGGTATTTACCAATATGTTTTTTTCACAAATGCTAATTACTGCTGCTGTATGGGATATACTGTTAGATTACCGGAAGCTGGATATGTCATCATGTGAATAGGGTTTTATATAATTTGTTCGTCTTAAAATCTAGGGAGGCGAATTGTATGCCGCAAGGGCCGTCTTTTTGGTTTGATACCCATGTATTTCTGGCGGTGGCGGTCGCGCTGTTAATGGTTATCGCATTTTATAATCAGTATGTGGCGCTGCTGGGGATTATCCTGCTGGGCGCGCTGTATATATACGGGCGCAAACGCTCCGCGGAGCAACAAAAGGAATTAAATGTATATCTTAACGCAATGACCCATAATATTGATCAGGCTACTTTTTATGCTCTGCAGAATTTGCCTGTGGCAATTGCTCTTGTTGATAAGGAGGCGCATCTCCACTGGTTCAACAAAGTGTTAGCCGACTGGATGGGCGATAAAATAGAGCAGGGTCAGTCGGTGCTGAAAATGTGGCCGGAAATGCCGCTGGAGCAAATGTGGGAGAAATCGGGACAGCATATTATGTATACCGATGGGGGGCATTACCAGGTTATATATAAGACATTGGCGGATACCGCTCAACAGCTGATGATCTTATATATTACCGATATAACGGCTCAAGAAAAGCTGCGTCTTAAATGTTCAGGGGCTATGCCGGTAATGGCACATATTCAAATCGATAATTATGATGATGTTTTGCATGGTCTTAATGAAAACCAACGGACTGCCTTATTGTCTGAGGTTAATAAGAATTTGACCGGATGGGTGGCTGAGCTTGACGGTTTTATAAAGAAATACGCTGAAGATATGTATTGGGCGGTATTCAACCGCCATGCGCTGGATAAAGCTCTAAAAGAAAAGTTTGATATTTTAGATAAAATCCGTACAATACGTGGTGGTAATAAAATACCTGTTACCCTTAGTATGGGCGTGGCCGCTGATGAAGACACGATCGGTGCATTGGCCCAGCGGGCGCAGTCCGGTCTTGACTTGGCCTTAGGGCGGGGGGGAGATCAGGCAACAGTGCATATTGACGGCAAAGTTCAGTTTTATGGCGGCAAGGCCAAAGCCATCGAAAAAAATACGAGGGTGAAAGCCCGTATTGTCGCTCAGGCCATCAAGGAAAGTATGAGTGATGCGCAATTAGTGTTGGTTATGGGGCATGCCCATGAAGATTTTGATAGTCTGGGAGCGGCGCTTGGGGTGGCTAAAATGGCCCGTCATTTGGGCAAACGTGTTCATGTAGTTGTTAGTCAGCCTGGAGCAGCTGTCAATAAACTGGAAGAATTGCTGTTGGATTATGAAGAGTATCACACTATCTTTATTACACCGGCGCAGGCAGTCCAGGCAGTAGCCAAGGATACCATGTTGTTTGTTGTAGATACCCACCGGACGGAAATGACTGCTGCGCCCGATTTGCTGCAGCTGGTGGATAAGGTTGTTGTCATCGACCATCACCGCCGGTCTGAGGCGTTTATTACCAATACGCTTTTGGCATACATGGAGCCGTCCGCATCTTCATCAAGCGAGCTGGTAACAGAATTGCTGATGTATTTTGACGATAAACTTGACTTAAGCAGGTTGGATGCTTCGGCACTATATGCCGGCATTGTCGTGGATACCAAAAATTTTGCCGTACAGGTAGGGGTGCGCACCTTTGACGCTGCGGCTTACCTTAGGAGGGCAGGCGCTGATCCTGTGCTCGTACGGCAGTTATTTCGCTTGGATTTTGAAACCATGCGTTCCCGGGCGGAAATTATTAACAGCAGCGAATTGCTGCCCGGCGGTCTGATTATAGCTACCTGCCCGGAAAATATTAAAAATGCGCAACTGGCTGCTGCCCAGGCAGCTGACATGTTGCTGCGGATTGAAGGGGTCCGTCTTAGTATAGTGCTGTTTGCCATTGAAGACGGTGTAGGGTTAAGCGCCCGCTCTCAAGGCGATATAAACGTACAAGTGCTGATGGAGCAGCTGGGGGGAGGCGGGCATCAGACAGTGGCCGGTGCTCAGGTTAAGAATACCAGTATTGGTGAAGTTAAGCGCAAGGTAATTGAACTAAGTGCTAACTATTTGAGGGAGAGTGAAGAAAGTGAAAGTAATTCTACAACAAGAAGTTAAGAAAGTTGGCAAAAAAGGCGATATTATAGAAGTATCTGAAGGTTATGCCCGCAATTATTTGCTGCCGCAAAAACTTGCCATCCCGGCTACCGACGGCAATGTCAATGTTGCTAAACAGCAAAAAGCTGCAGAGGAACGCAAGCAGCAGCGGATACTTGATGAGGCAAAAGTGCTTGCAGCCCAACTTGCTAAGGTATCGGTGACTGTTAGCGTGAAAACCGGTGAAGGCGGTAAGCTGTTTGGGTCAGTCACTTCCAAAGACATTGCTGATGCCATGCAGGCGCAGCATAACATTGAAATAGACAAGCGTAAGATTGAAATGAAAGAAGCGATCAAATCACTGGGAACGTTCCCGGTGACAATTAAGATTCACCCTGAAGTGAGCACCCAGATAGAGGTGCATATTACAGGAGTATAAGTCTTCCATTTTAACATTTAGAAAGGGCAAAACTAATGAAAGATTTTTTTAACAGATTTATCCGCAGCGAAACTCTTGCTGCCAAAACATCAGCCGATGAAAACTTAAAGCGGCAAGTCGCTGCTTTGTATGGGTTGTATACCGGTATTTTAGGATCTGAAAAAGTTGTGCTTAAGGCCGGTAAAATGGATGCACTGGAATTGATGCGCTCAGCTGATGTGGCTGAGCGGGTTTTGGCGTTGCAGAAACTGGTGTTCGAAGATCCGACAGTGGACAAAGTACCTACGTCGGATGAAATTCCACTTATCCTGGAAGAAATTGAAGATGAACTGGCGGACATGATGGCCCGCCGGGCAGTGGAAGAAAAACTGGAGAAGAAAATTATGGAGAAGATGGAAGAACGCCATCAGGAATATGTTAAAGAAATCAAAATGCAGGTTTTAAAAGAAGAAGAAAATAACGTAGAAAATCCTCAGACTTTAAAGAAGTATGCCATGCTTGAGATGCTGGAACAGAAGAAGCTGACAACATCGGCGATGGAAATGCTCCGTCCGGCATCTCTTTGCGAAATAGTTGGACAGGAACGGGCGGTTGAGTCTCTGCGGGCCAAACTGGCGTCACCCTACCCGCAGCATTTGATTTTATACGGGCCGCCGGGTGTAGGAAAAACCACCGCTGCCAGATTAGTGCTGGAAGAAGCCAAAAAGCTGCGGTTCACTCCATTTGACAAAGAAGCGCCTTTCATTGAGGTGGATGGCACTACCCTCCGCTGGGACCCCAGAGACATGACTAATCCGCTGCTGGGCTCGGTTCATGATCCCATCTATCAGGGAGCGCGCCGGGATTTGGCTGAGACAGGCGTGCCTGAGCCCAAGCCCGGTCTGGCGACAGATGCCCATGGCGGTATTTTGTTTATTGATGAAATAGGGGAAATGGACCCTATGCTGCAAAATAAATTGCTAAAAGTGCTTGAAGATAAACGAGTGTCTTTTGATTCAGCCTATTACGATCCGTCAGATACAAATGTACCAAAATATATTAAGAAATTATTTGATGAAGGGGCCCCTGCTGATTTTATTATGATTGGTGCCACTACCCGGGATTGTCAGGATATTAATCCTGCTATCCGCTCCCGTTGTGCGGAAATTTATTTTGAACCCCTTACTCCCAAGCAAATTGAAGAGATTGTATATAATGCCGCTGTTAAGCTGGAAGTGGAAGTTGAGCCTGATGTGCCCCGTTTAATCAGTGAATATACAATTGAAGGCCGCAAGGCCATCAATATTCTAGCTGATGCATATGGTTTGGCTTTATATCGGGCCGGTGACGTCGAGATCGGGACAATCACTATAACCAAAGATGATGTATACCGTGTGGCTCAGGTTAGCCGGTTGACTCCATATGTAAGCCATAAAGCTGCCAAGATTGGTGAAACAGGCAAAGTATTTGGTCTGGGAGTGTCTGGCTATTTAGGGTCGGTGCTGGAGATTGAGGCCGTAGCTTTTGCCGCGTCGGATAAAGGCAAAGGCAGCATCCGGTTTAATGATACTGCCGGCAGCATGGCGAAAGATTCGGTATTTAATGCGGCTGCAGTGGTGCGGAAAATTACCGGTGAAGATTTGAGTAATTATGATATCCATATTAATATCATTGGCGGCGGGCGTATTGACGGGCCGTCAGCCGGAACGGCTATTGTAACAGCTATTATATCCGCCATTACCGGACGCCCGGTGCGCCAGGATGTGGCCGTTACCGGCGAAATTTCCATCCAGGGCAGGGTTAAAGCTGTCGGCGGTGTATTTGAAAAAGCCTATGGCGCTAAACAGGCAGGTATTACCACGATGGTCATTCCTAAAGAAAATGAGCAGGATATTCCCTGCAGTCATTTAGGGCTGGACATTCGTCCAGTGGAAACAGTAGAAGAGGCTATGGCTATTTTAATTGAGGAAGTAAAAGAAGCCAGCGCGTGAATCTAATATATAAATAGAGAAGATATTGTACTTTGTTTGATTATTTATTTCGAACCACAGAGTACGCGGAGGACACAGAGGGAACGGCTCGATATTCATCTCGCGGGGATAAAGAGTACCGCTAAAATCCCTCCGTGTCCTCTGTGCCCTCTGTGGTTAGAATGATTTATAAATATTTTTTAGCGTGGGAGAGGATTATTTTGATAGACAGAGTGCCGCCGCAGAGCGTGGAGGCTGAACAGGCCGTAATTGGCGCTATGCTGATTGAGCGGGAGGCCATTTCCAAGGTGGCCGAGTTTTTGCGTCCGGAAGATTTTTACCGGGAAGCCCACCGACTGATTTATGACGCAATTGCGAACTTGTTCAATAAAAGCGACGCGGTAGATATGATTACCGTGGTGGAATATCTGCGCAAGGAAGAAAAGCTTGAGCCTGCCGGTGGTATAGCCTATATTACTTCATTGGCAAACAGTGTGCCTACTGCGGCCAATGTAGTGTACCACGCCCGTATAGTGGAAGAAAAAGCATTGCTGCGGCAGCTTATTAACGCTGCCACCGAGATTGCCGGTTTGGGTTACGAGGCTACTGAAGAAGTAGCCGGTATTTTAGATACTGCAGAAAAGAAAATTCTTGGCGTGTCCAACCGTAAAATGGGACAAGATTTTACGCCTATAAAAAGTATTATTTTTGATGCTTTTAACAAAATTGAACAGTTATATGAATCGAAGGGAGGCATTACCGGCCTGCCTACCGGATTTAAGGATTTAGACCAATTAACTTCAGGGCTGCAGCCTTCAGACCTGATATTGATCGCAGCGAGGCCTAGTATGGGTAAAACAGCCTTTGTATTAAATATTGCCCAGCATGTCGGTATTCGCGCCAAACAGGCGGTGGCATTTTTTAGCCTCGAGATGTCAAAAGAGCAGTTGGTACAGCGAATGCTCTGCGCGGAAGCGCCTATTGACTCCCAACGGCTGCGGATCGGACAACTGGAAGACAAAGATTGGAAAAAGCTGATTGATGCCGCTGACCGGCTGGCGGTTGCACCGATATTTATTGATGACACTCCAGGTATTACCGTTATTGAAATGCGGGCGAAAGCACGGCGCCTGAAGATTGAGCATGATTTGAAATTGATTATTATTGACTACCTGCAGCTTATGCAGGGGGGGACGACCGGGCGGAGCGGTGAAAACCGCCAACAGGAAATATCTGAAATATCCCGCTCACTTAAATCGCTGGCAAGAGAGCTTAACGTACCGGTCATCGCTTTATCCCAGCTTAGCCGCAGTGTAGAATCACGGCAGGTAAAAAAGCCAATGCTTAGCGATCTTAGGGAATCAGGTTCACTGGAGCAGGACGCCGACATTGTCTCCTTTTTATACCGGGAGGATTATTATAATCCGGATACGGACAAAAAGAACGTTACGGAAATCATAATTGCCAAACACCGCAATGGTCCGGTGGATAGCGTGCAGCTCTTTTTTCATAAGCAGTTTACCAAATTTAGCGATTTGTCTAAGATGCAGGGGTAGATTTGTTGTGTTTACGGCTGAAAAAGAAGTAAACAACAAGGCCTAAAATTACCCAACTGCCAAAAAACAGCCAGGTTGTTTGCGGCAAGTTTAGCAAAAGATAACCACAAGAAAGGACCGCCATAGGTGCAATAACAGTTACCGCCGGGCATCTGAAGGGACGCTTGGCTTCCGGCTTGGTATGACGCAACACTAATACCCCAACGGCGACGGTGATAAAAGCGAATAAAGTACCGGCATTGGTCAGTTCCGCTATTGCTCCTATTGGCAAAAGCCCGCTGAGAGTTGCCACAATGACGCCAGTTATGCCTGTGATTATATGCGGAGTCTTGTAGCGGGGATGGAGTTTTACCAGCCGTTTCGGCAGCATGCCATCTCTCGCCATTGCCAGAAATACGCGGGTTTGGCCATAAATCAGCACAAGCAGTACCGTTGTGATCCCACAAACCGCTCCAAATGCAATTATTTCACTACCGGCTGTGAGACCAATATAACGCAAAGCATATGCCATAGGTTCGCTGGTGTTTAGCTGGCTGTAAGGTACTGCCCCGGTAAGTACGGCGGATACGGCTATATAGAGCACAGTACAGACAGCTAAAGAACCAAGAATGCCTATTGGCAAATCGCGATTGGGATTTTTACACTCTTCAGCGGCGGTAGCTACAGCATCAAAACCGATATATGCAAAAAAGACAATGGCCGCTCCGGATGCAACTCCCTTAACGCCAAAGGGCAGAAAAGGATGCCAGTTAAGCGACTTGACATGAGGCGCAGCAAGGGCAAGAAATAGTACTACTACGCTTAATTTTATCAGGACCAGGATCTTGTTAAGAGTAGCGCTTTCCTTCGTGCCCAAAATAAGCAAAAACGTCAGAAATAGGACAATAAGAACTGCGGGTAGATTAATTACGCCACCTTCCGCGGGAACGGATGCCCAGGCTGCTGGTATATTTACGCTAAAAGCCGCCAATATGTCTTTCATGTAACCGGACCATCCCGCTGCAACTGCGGCTGCGCCTACTGTATATTCACAGATAAGCGCCCAGCCAACAGTGAAGGCTGTGACTTCACCCAGAGCTACATGAGCGTAAGTGTAAGCGCTGCCAGCAACAGGAACCATAGCCGCCAGCTCAGCGTAGGCTAAGGCAGCAAAAGCGCAAGCTGATCCGGAAAGTACGAATGACAACATAATGCCGGGGCCGGCAAATTTTGCGGCTGTAACTCCTGTTAGTACAAAAATGCCTGTGCCAATAATGCAGCCTATTCCTATTAATATCAAATCTAATGCTCCCAGGGTTCTGGGTAATGAGCGATTGACAACATTATTCGAAATACCGTCCGGATTATTTGGCTTAGATAAATTCATATTCATTCCCCCTAAATGACAGGGTCAGTTTTTTTACCCACCTTCATTATTCTTCACTTCGCACCTTGAGAGGAAGTCGACAAAATCAAAGCTTCTTTTAAGCACTAATTTGCCTTCTAAAGAATAGGCATAAATAGAGGGTAAGTTAATCCCATTAAACATATTTGCCTTGACTAAAGTATAAGCACCCATATTTTCAAAGATAATTGTTGATCCGATTTTTAACGGTTCATCAAATTTATATTCTCCAAATATATCCCCGGCCACGCACGAGGCACCAGCTAATATATACCTGTATTTCCCGCTCTGGGACTCTCCGCCAACAGCCGGTTTATACTGATATTCAAATACTTCCGGTATGTGATTTACCGTAGTGTCAAGTACTGCGATAACTCGATTATCACTTTTGAATAAATCGACAACAGATGCGACTATATACCCGGCGTCTTCGATAATACCCCTGCCAGGTTCGAGAAATACGTCTAATCCATATTTGGTTGTTAACAGCGTGATTGCTTCAGTTAATGCTTCCGTATTTTCTGATTTGTCGAATAGATAACCGCCGCCTAAGTTTATCCAGCTGATTTTTCTTAGAGCGCCAGGTAAATTTGCTTCAATATGCTTAACTGTTTCTAATAAATTATTAAAATCAGTTGATTCGCTATTCGTATGAAAATGAAAGCCGCTGATGTTCTTAATGAAACTAGCATCATTAAGCTCAAGCAATAGTTCGGCAAACTGGACACCTAGTTTTGAATGCAGGCGGCAAGGGTTATATCTGTCGTCCTCAATAAAAGATAACTGCGGGTTTATTCTCAATCCCTGCTTTATTCCGGATCTTAGTTTGTCTGAGTATGCCCTCCATTGTGGTATGGAATTAAAACTAATATAGTCGCATATTTCTGAAATATTTTCTATTTCATCAGGGCGCAAACCGGGTGTCGTCATATGGATTACATCATGATTTTGTACCACTTCTTTTGCAAGCATGGCTTCAAATAATGAGCTTACAGAAAAACCATTAATAAATGGGGACATTAAACATAATACCTCAGCCAGTACACAAGGCTTTAGAGAATATAAGATTTTACAGTTAGGAATTTTGCGGATATTACATAGTTTTTTTTGGATTTCATTTTCGTCATATATAAATACCGGCGTAGTAATGGAATTACTGTCACACAACTTTTGTAACTTGGAAAGGCTAACGGTCATTTCACAACCTCCATTAACATAATATATCTACATTATTATATTGTTTAATAATGTGAATAGTTACTTTCCGGATAAATTTCCATAGCGGATTCCTTTGACAAGTATATTACAACTTTTTATTCTTGGAAGTACTATGAATAAAGAAGGGGTTTATAATTTATTTATCAAATATCTATCTTAACTTTATTAATTCATTAATCAAAACAATCGCAATAAACTGACATACATAATTGCAAACAGGGATAAGTAATGAAACATTATAGGGAAGAACCGGGGAAGGCGGAAGATATATGGAGAACAAACCTGATAGAGGAACTTTGAATAATAAGATTGTGAATGACAACAAATGGCGTAACTATCTTCAGACCATCCAAATTTTGCTGAATAGTTTTTCCAGCAGAGTGTCAAAGCAGGAATTTTTAGATTATGTTGTGAACCTCATACAACAAGAAAGCGGATGTAAATTCGTTGGGATCAGGGTATTAGATGATGACGGATGCATACCATATCAGTCTTTCGTTGGCTTTAGCCGTGAGTTTTGGCAATCTGAAAATATGATCCAGATTGCCAAAGAAGATTGCAGCTGTACCAGACTAGTCAGCGAACGCCTTAGGCCATTTGATAGGCCGATTATCAACAAAGCCGGTTCGCTATGTTGCAACGATACGCTGCTTTTTGCGCAGAGCCTTTCCGCAGATGAACAAAAAATGTACCGCGGTGCCTGCAATGATGCCGGGTATCGCAGCGTTGCGGTAGTTCCGGTTCGCCATCGGGAAGGTATACTTGGTGTTATCCATTTGGCTGATTTGCGAACAAATCAACTAAGTCAGATAACAATGGAGCTCATTGAATCGATTGCGCCACTTATCGGTGAAGTCCTTAACCGGGACAAAATGGAACAGTCTTTAAGAATCAACCAGAATAACCGGGCTATACTTGAGAGTATAGTTGCCGGCATCAGCAGTCTGGCCTACGTCGTAGATATGGATACCTGTGAATTAATCTATACAAGTAAGGCACTGGATAATCTTTACGGTGAAAGACTGGCAGGACGGAAATGTTTTGGAATTTTTGGCTTTTCATCCCCGTGCCCCGGGTGCCCCGTTCAGACCGGCAATGCGGATGATATTAATAGCCATCATACTTGGGAACGCTTTGATCATGTGCATGCCAGATACTATTTAGCTGAAAGGAAAGCGATGAACTGGCCGGACGGCAGAATAGTGTATTTGGCATTCGCAACCGACATTACCAGGCAGAAAGAGGCAGAAAATGCATTGCGCCGAACTAATGCCGAACTGGAAAGAACTGTAGGGGAATTGCAGCAACTTACTGCATCGTTGGAAGAAGAAATTACAGAACGGCAGGCTGCACAGGAAGCACTAATCGAAAATCAGACTGAACTGAAGCGGTATGCGACCAGGCTGGAAGAGACAAATAAGGAACTTAAGGCTTTTGCTAACATCGTGGCCCATGATCTTCGTACTCCTATGGTGAATCTAGACGGTTTTTCCAAGGAACTTGGTAAATCTTTGGCCGAGCTAAAGCAAATACTGCTGGATGCGGTAATGCATCTTCCGGAAAATGTCCGTCAAAAAACGGGCGAGATATTGGAAAGAGACTTGCCGGAAGCGCTGCAGTTTATTGATTTGTCGGTGGACAGGATGGATACGATGGTGGCGGCATTAGTAAAATTAGCTCACCTCGGCACAAATAAGATGAACTATCAAGCAGTAAATATGGCCGAGCTCGTCAGCGCTGTTTTAGCTTCTTTCAGCAAGCAGATTGCAGGAAGGAATATCCAGGTAAAATGCGGACTGCTGCCGCAAATCCAAACCGACCGGCAAGCTATGGAGCAAATCATGGGTAATTTGCTGAGTAACGCCATAAAATATCTGGAACCTGAACGCCGGGGTGAGATTACAATATCCTGCGCTGTCAGCGGTGACGAGTATATTTTCAGTATTCAAGACAACGGGCTCGGCATTGCCGCTGAGGATCAGGAAAAGATTTTTGAGATTTTCCGGCAGGCCGGCAAACAGGACATGGTGGGACAAGGAATGGGTTTAGCCTATGTCCGCACGTTAGTGCGGCAACTGGGCGGCAAAGTGTGGTGCGAATCGGACCTGGGTACCGGGACAATAATAAGATTCACCACTCTGCGCAAACCATCCCCAATTAGCGGTCCGTTTAACTTGTAGGTGTATTAACGGTGGATTTGTTGTGTCAGGGCGGTAATCTAAGGCTTTTTACGGCGAACCCATCCGGCTGAAGCCAGGATGGGTTATTAAATATTCCCGAACATTTGTCGGACAAACACAAATAATATTCGATGTTTTTATTGACACATTTGGTAGTTAGTGCTATGATATTCAAGGGAAAAAAGTGAATATTTCCTCAACAGCTCAAATAGCCCAGCCGCTTGTTTGAGTTATTTTTGTGCAACTCAGGGTAGACTAAATATCCAGAGGTGATGTACGTGAATAAGAAATACTATGACGTGATCATCATAGGAGCCGGTCCGGCTGGAATCTTTACCGGATTGGAACTGGCTGAAAAAGGCTTTGAAGTACTCATTCTGGAAAAAGGCCGTGATATTTCCTCCAGACGTTGTCCTGCGAATGAACGTCATGGTGCATGTGCTCGCTGTACGCCGTGTGATATTCTCTGCGGCTGGGGTGGAGCGGGAGCATTCAGCGACGGCAAGTTGACGCTGACAACTGAGTTTGGCGGCCTATTAGATACATATGTGAACAAAGAGCATGTGGCCGAATTGATTGACTATATTGACAAAGTTTACCTTAGGTTTGGCGCAACTGAGAAAGTCTACGGCGATGACAATCAGCAGGAAATTCGCCGGTTGCAGCGGGTGGCGGCGGCAGCCGACCTTAACTTGATTCAGGCCCGTATCCGCCATATAGGTACCGAGAAATGTTTTGAAATTCTTACCCGCATGCGGGAATATCTAAGTGATAAATGTGAAATTTACAGCAAGACCCCTGTTGAAAAAATAATTGTTGCCGACAGGCAGTATCTTGGCGTTGAAGCCGGCGGCGAAATTATTAAAAGCAAATACCTGGTTGCTGCCCCAGGCCGGGAAGGGGCGGAATGGTTTACCGGGCAGGCAACGCAGCTTGGTTTATCGATGATAACCAATCCCGTGGATATCGGTGTGAGGGTAGAATTGCCGGCAGTCGCCATGGAGCATATTACTGATATTGTTTATGAATCAAAATTGATATACTACACCAAGTCCTTTGATGACCGGGTGCGTACTTTTTGCATGAACCCTTACGGCGAGGTGGTTACTGAAAATAATGCCGGGCTGATTACCGTGAACGGCCATAGTTATGCCGAAAAGAAAACGAATAATACTAATTTTGCATTGTTAGTTTCCAAAAGCTTTACCCAGCCTTTTAAAGAGCCGATAACTTATGGCAAGTCTATTGCCGGTTTGGCGAATTTACTGGGGGGTGGGGTAATTGTCCAGCGACTGGGTGATTTGATGGATGGGCGGAGATCTACGCCTGAACGTATTGCCAGGGGGATGGTCCAACCTACATTGACCGATGCGACACCGGGTGATCTTAGTCTTGTGCTGCCCTACCGGCATTTGGTAGCCATTACTGAAATGCTTGCGGCACTGAACAAGGTAGCGCCTGGCGTTAATTCCCGGCATACGTTGCTGTATGGTGTAGAGGTGAAATTCTATTCTTCCCGGCCCAACTTAAGTAATGTACTGGAAAGTGAAATACCCAACTTTTTCGCTATTGGCGACGGTGCAGGCGTCACCCGCGGGTTGGCCCAGGCTTCTGCTACGGGCGTGCTTGTTGCCAGGGAAATTATTACCCGGGAGGGAGAAAGCACTGTCACTTGAAATATTGATGCAATGATTACCCTGTGCGCTAAGTTTCTGCACAGAATAATACAGAACGAATTGGGGAGATGATGGTAAATGATTAAACGTTACACCAACCCGGAAATGGGACGTATTTGGACTGATGAAAATGAATTTCAGACTATGCTGGATATTGAAATATATGCTTGCGAAATTATGGCTGAATTGGGGAATATCCCCAAAGGAGCCGTACCTGTTATTAAAGAACGGGCAAAATTCACCGTAGAGCGCATCCGTGAGATTGAGCAGGAAACCCACCATGACATACTGGCATTTCTAACAGCCGTAGCGGAAAATGTGGGTGATGAGTCTAAATATATTCATTTGGGTTTGACATCAAGTGATGTGAAAGATACAGCATTAGGCTATATGATGAAGCAGGCGGCAGATATTATCATTGATGATTTGGAAAAATTCCGCACTGTCCTAAAGCGCAGGGCGGCAGAACACAAATACACTGTTATGATAGGCCGCACCCATGGCATTCATGCCGAACTTCTGACCTTGGGTCTGAAATTTGCATTGTGGTTTGATGAAACTGAACGCAATATCGAACGGATGAAACAAGCCCGGGAGGCGGTAGCAATTGGCAAAATTTCCGGTGCCGTTGGTACATATGCCAATGTCGATCCTAAAGTAGAAGCTTATGTTTGCGAAAAGATGGGAATCAAGGCGGCAAGGCTGGCTACTCAGGTTATTCAACGAGACCGTCATGCTCAGTTTATGACGACATTAGCTATTATTGCCAGTTCGCTGGATAAATTCGCCACTGAAATTAGAAACCTGCAGCGTACTGATATCCGTGAGGTAGAGGAGTTTTTCCATCCCGGTCAGAAGGGTTCATCGGCTATGCCTCATAAACGTAATCCCATAACATGTGAACGCGTGGCCGGTCTGGCACGGGTAGTGCGGGGTAACGCTCTGGCAGCTCTGGAAAATGTAGCCTTATGGCATGAGCGGGATATTACTCATTCCTCGGTTGAAAGAGTGATTCTGCCTGACAGTACTATTTTGGTAGATTATATGCTCCGTAAATTTACCAATATAATTGATAAATTACTCGTTTACCCTGAAGCCATGAAAGCCAATATCGAGAAAACCGGTGGGCTGATTTTTAGCGGTCGTGTATTGCTTGCTCTGGTAGATAAAGGGGTGCTTAGGGAGACTGCTTACCGTTGGGTGCAAAGAAATGCAATGGCCCGGTGGATGGAAGGAGCCGATTTTAAAACTAATGTGATAAACGACCCGGATATCAAGAAATACCTGTCAACGGAAGAAATTGAGGAGTGCTTTGACTATAAGTACCCTCTCCGAAATGTTGATACCATACTGGCTAGATTCGGGCTGTAATTATTTTTTTAAGACGCCAACAAATTAAAACTGTCAATAAAGGGTTAGCTTTTGGCGACAGACTCCAGAGGGGGAGAATTTATGTCAGCAGTAGTGGTTATCGGTACCCAGTGGGGAGACGAAGGTAAGGGCAAAATTGTCGATTATCTGGCAGAGAAAGCGGATGTTGTTGTACGCTATCAGGGTGGCAACAATGCCGGACATACCGTGATGGTTGGCGGCAATGAATTTAAGCTCCATCTTTTGCCTTCAGGTATTTTATACAAGGATAAGGTTTGTGTGGTAGGTAATGGTGTAGTAATTGACCCGGCGGTTATTTTGCAGGAACTTAAGGGTATGCAAGATAAAGGTATTGATACTTCAGGCCTGAAAATATCCAACCGGGCCCACGTTATCATGCCATATCACCGTTTGTTGGATAAAGTGGAGGAAGAATCCCGCGGAGCCAACAAAATTGGAACCACCGGGCGCGGTATCGGCCCGTGTTATATGGACAAAAATGCCCGTTCCGGCATTCGTATGGTTGATTTGATGGATGAAGAAGAATTCAGTGAAAAACTGGCACGTAATCTTGAGGCGAAGAATAATCTGTTAAAATCCGTCTATGGAGTTGGCGGTTTTAACTATGAAGATGTAAGGGCGGAATATCTTGCTTATGCAAAGCAGTTGCGTCCTTATGTTACTGATACTGTGACTGTTTTAAGTGACTCAGTTAAAGCCGGTAAAAAGGTGCTGTTTGAGGGAGCGCAGGCTACTTTGCTGGATTTAGATCATGGGACGTATCCCTATGTGACTTCGTCACATCCTGTCGCCGGCGGCGTATGCGTCGGAGCAGGTATTGGGCCTACTAAGATCAGCAAAGTCATTGGGGTTGTAAAAGCTTATACAACCCGGGTGGGCGAAGGGCCTTTTCCCACAGAACTTACTGACGAGGTTGGCGAGAAAATCCGTAAACTCGGCCACGAGTACGGGACAACTACCGGTCGTCCTCGCCGTTGCGGCTGGCTGGATGCCTGCATTGTAAGGTATGCCGGATATTTAAGCGGCATTGATTACCTGGCTGTCACCAGGCTAGACATTCTGGATAGCTTGAAAAAATTAAAGCTGTGTGTAGGCTACAAATATAAAGGGCAGCTGTTAAATGACCTGTTCCCCGCCAGTCTGAAAGTACTGGCCAAGGTGGAGCCTGTTTATGAAGAACTGCCGGGCTGGGAAACCGATACTTCAGGAATACGGTCTTACGAGCAACTGCCGGCTAATGCCCGCCGCTACATTGAGCGTATGAGTGAAGCGGCCGGGGTCAAAATTGGCATTGTGTCGGTAGGTCCCCGTCGTGATCAAACAATCATACTACATGAGATGTTTTAACAATAAAATTATTTTTCGTTCTAAAACGGGTAAGTCGGGAATTTGTTAGTAATTTAAGAAAAACGTTCCGTTTTCGAACAGTGAAGAATTTAAGTTACTTTTCGGCTAATTTGCAGGTAATTAGCTGGTTGCAGTCGCCCGAAAAGTTATAAATTCTGATACAGGGGGAGAGGGCGGGCTTTACAAGCTGGCCCTCTTCTGTTATAATAATTAGGCAAGTCTTTGTGGACATGTAAAGAAAACGCAGTTTTCGGAACTGGGAAGAGTTCAGGTTGCTTTTCGGCTAAGCTGCAGGTAATCTACTTGTTTGCACTTTCCCAAAAAGTTATGGCAAGGCAACAGTTAAACTTCTAATGGTAATGACATAATAAACCAGAGGAAAAGATATTGACAAGCACCGACTGTTGAGATATAATTCTATTCTGTGAGAACGACACCATGATCCACTAGCTCAGTCGGTAGAGCACCTGACTTTTAATCAGGGTGTCCCGCGTTCGAGTCGCGGGTGGATCACCATTTAACGGCCCGTTGGTCAAGCGGTTAAGACACCGCCCTTTCACGGCGG
>JAEYSJ010000323.1 GCA_023434855.1 Bacillota bacterium
ATATAACACTACAATACCAATAGTAATCAGATGAAGGTTTCCAGTATCGCTGCGACTTAAAGCGTCATCAATCAATAATTTGATAATAATTGGCGCAGCCAGTCCAGCCATGCTGGCAATAATAAAACATACTACTGCCAGTATTACCATAGGCCAATATTGAATTATAAATTTACGCCAATAGAATGCCAGCATATGCTGCTCCCCCGAATAAGCTATCTATATATTATTGCCAGGTTATCAACATTGTTATCAGGAAATATTTAATAGAGTGTATTTCAAAAAACACACTTTCCTTAAAATTCTTTAAAACTGTTACAAGATACCTAGATGCCACACCTCCGGAAAACCGCACAGCAATGGCGTACCTAGTTTACGGCCGTACAGACAAATCACGTTAGATCAGGAGTCGGAACAAGAATGTTCAATAATGATATGTCTTATTCGGTAGTACGCTGAGCAAGCGGCAATAACGTAGATGGGTATTTTGTAACAGGCTCTAATACTTTTCATTATACAATTTTAGATGCAAAAATCCTTGTTTTTTGTAAATATTTTTTTGTAATAAAATTTAGGAAGGCATTTAGCCTTCCTAAATTTTATTACTTATAACTAACATTTAACTATAATATACGGCGAGCACCAATATAACGAGTTGCCCAATACCTGCTATCCAAGCGGTCAATTGCTATTCCCCGGCTGGAAGTAGCACTAATGAATTTACCGTCTCCTAAATAAATGCCGTCATGGGAAGCTCCTGATGCATAAGTAGTAAAAAAAACTAAATCTCCAGGTTGCAGACGGCTAAAATCTACTACCTGTCCCACTAGATATTGCAGGTCAGCTGTTCGCGGTAACACAACGCCGCTGTTACCGAATACGAATTGGACAAATCCGGAACAATCAAAACCGTCGGGAGTTGTACCACCGAATACATAGGGTACACCGGTATAGCGCAAGGCGGTCTGAATAACACGACGCGGCATAACTGCGGAACTATCGCGGCTGACAACTAACTCGCGCCCCATAAGTGCCTTATAAGTCTGAGCGCCAATCACACCATCAACAACTAAGCCATTGTCTTTTTGAAAAGCCTTGACAGCACCGGCAGTATTTTTTCCAAAATCGCCATCAACACTTCCTACAGCGTAACCAAGCTTAATTAATTGTTTCTGGATAGCGACAATGTCCTGTCCGGAATCTCCTTCCTGATATACTCCGAAAGCGGCATAAGCAACTGATACCGTACCAAAAATAATTACAACCACTACAAAAAATTGAAAAAATCTAACCAAACATACTACTCCCCTTATAGCCTACGGAGTTAGCTGACGGGTTAGGAGCGAGGCCCCCCACTAATAATAGTTTCACCCCAGATTCTGGTTCCCCCGTACCTGAGCCGGTTCGGCTTAATACTGCTCGCGAAGATATTCGACATATTAAACAAAATCCCTGCCAGAATTTGAAGTTTTTATTATTAAAAAATCCTCTATTTATCTGGCCGCTTTCTCAACTCTGCTCTTACAAGATATAATGGCCGTTGTTTTACTTCCTCAAAAATGCGGCCTACGTATTCTCCAATAATCCCTAAGCCAAGCAATTGTAAACCGCCCAAAAGCGCAATACTGGCTGAAGTAGTTGCCCAACCGGGTACTGCCTCATCAGTGAATATTTTTATAAAGATAACATGGAGAGTTAGCCCGAAACTAATTACCGCAAACAACAAGCCTATATAAAAGGCAAATCTTAACGGCAATTTCGAATATGCGGTTATCCCGTCTAATGCAAAATGAAGCATCTTTTTCAAAGAAAATTTTGATGTTCCTGCATGACGTCTGGGCGCCACAAATTCTATTTGCACCTGCCGATAACCTATTGCGCCAATCATACCCCTAATGAACCGGGCACGTTCTTTAAAACGGCGAAAACTTAGTACAACACGCTTGTCCAAAAGACGAAAATCCGAACCACCTTCTTGGACGCGCACCTTGGACATAGCATTTATTAATTTATAAAACATCCCCGAAGTAAAAGTCTTAAACCAAGAAACACCTTCAGTGCTCTTTCGTATTGTTTGAACTACTTCAAAACCTTCTTCCCATTTGCTTAATAACAAAGGCAGCATTTCCGGCGGATGCTGCATGTCTCCGTCCATGGTAATTACCGCATCACCTTCAGCATAGTCAAGTCCACAGGATAAAGCTACTTGATGTCCAAAATTACGAGCCAGAATTAATGCCCTGACCCTATCATCTTGCTGAGTTAAATTCTCCAATATTAGAGGTGTAGCATCACATGAACCATCATCGACAAATATCAATTCATAATCATACGCCAAAGGCTGCATATGTTTGCATACTTCCTGATAAAAAGCATCAATGTTTTCTTCTTCATTAAAAACAGGTACAACAATAGAGACCAAAGACATCTTTTCTCCTCCATAAACCATTTAATTAACAAATCATTCTTTTATTTAATTTTGCCCAAAATATATTGTTTTACTAAGAAAGCGTTCCGATTTCGAACAGTGAAAATCCAGGTTGCTTTTCGGCTAAACTGCTGATAATCAGTTGTTTTCGCTCACCCTAAAGGTTATAAAATTCCGAGACAGACTGAGACAGACAAAAAAAGCCTATACCGTACAGGCAAGGCTTAATACTAACTATTATTGCTTTTCACGCAGTCCTGGAGATCTTGACGTAACACTGCTGAGCCTTTCAAGTATATGTGCTTGACATCATTTTGCGCAAGATCCGTATTCCAAAGTATTAAAACTCGGATACAACGCGGAACGCCGGCGGGATTATCAATTTCCAGCGTACCAAACAGCGGTACTTCCGTCCATCCCATAGCTCTGGCTCCTGCCGCAGGAAAAGCGGCATTAATATCAGGCGTTGAACTAAAGATAACTGCCCCAATATCCTCAGTTTGTATGTTATTTTCCGTTACCATAGCAGACAAGAGTTCTGTAACTTGCTCGATTATTTCTTCACGTTCATTTGATGCTACTGTTGTAGCACCCCGTATGCCACGTAACAAAAGCCACCAATCCTTTCATCAATATAAGGTATATTATTTCGTTATTACCTTGATAATTCCTTCATAAAGCTACAAATTATTTAAGGCTTATCATTTTGGTGGTTTATTACAATAGCAAGAATCACAATAGTGACATTTCCACCATCCGCATTCAGGACAAACTGCGCATGCATCATTTAGCTCAATATAACGTCCTTCCTGGTAATCTTTCCAACAAAAAGCGCTTCCCCGGCCTTTATATAGTTGAACCTCATGGGCATCCACCCAAAGATTTTGATTAAAAATGGTAATTAGCAAGTCGTTGTGTCCCGTTTTCTCATTTTTTCGATAACCTTCAACTTTAAATTTTTCAGGTTTATCTTTAAAACTTATAACCACAAATAAATTTTTCAAATTCATATCATCCCCCCATAAGTATTTATGAAGGAAATATGTATGATATGCCGATATTAGTATATCGTAAATTTATTAATTAGTTCAGAATAACAAATTACTTTACTCGGCAATTCTTTATGTTAAAATTTAATATATGACACTATTTTGAAAAGGATGTAAAATTTCGATGCATAAACAAGAACCAAGAATTAAAATACTGTCGGCAGCTAACGGTACGCACACTGCCGTTTTTATGCGGGAAGATGGCCGGGAATTATATTTACACAGTCGGTTTGACCCGGCAAAAGAAGCAAAACAGTTGGTGTCAACTATTCCCATTAAGGAAAGAACGCTGTATGTAGTGCTGGGCTGCGGTTTCGGCTATCATGTCAAAGAATTGTTGAAAAGACTTCCTAACAGTTCGCGGCTTGTGGTAATTGATCCTCCTGATAAATTGCTTAGCACCACCGTTCGAGATTATTATAAAAATGAAACTTGGATTAAAGACAGCCGTATGCTTTTTTATTCGTTTTATGATCCATACTCCGCCTGTTTTGCATTAAGTTATTGGTTTTTCAAGGAACGGCTGCTTTCATTAGAGTTATTTAACCATATTCCTTCGGCAGCTACCAGCGAACTATATTATCGCCAAATGATGGAGGTTATACCCCAAAAGTTCGAAACCGGGATGAAACAGCGGTTACAAATGGCTGATTTGGCGTTAGAGAATAATATAGCTAACTATTGGCAAAACCTCCCCGTTTCCTGGAGGATCCCCTCAATTGATATTTTTTCGCGTCAATGGGAAAATAAACCGGCGATTATAGTATCTGCGGGACCTTCTTTGTCTGCACAACTGGAGTGGCTTAGCAAATGCCAAGGCCAGGCTTTAATAATATGTGTTGGAACTGCAGCTAAAGTGCTTTTTAAAAATAACATAAGACCGGATTTCGTTATATCCATTGATCCATTTAAAGAAAATATGTTTCACTTTGCTGATTGGGATACCAGCCAAACAACGCTTCTGTACTATCATCGGGTGTGGCGCGGCATACCGCCTGCATATCAGGGACCGAAATTCTGGTTTATCACGCGGGATGAAGTAGATATTCCTCTGTCTGAGATGCGTGATAAAAAAAAGTTTACCCTTGGTGGAACGGTGGCCTTTTCTGCACTGCAATTTGCTCTTTATGTGAAAGCAGATCCAATTATTCTGGTCGGACAGGATTTCGCCTTTCACCATGGACGCACTCACGCGGATGGCTGTTTTGATAATGACCAGGATAAGTTTGATAAAGACAATTTACCGGATGGCTATTTCTATATTCCTGGTAATAATGGGAATATGGTAGTAACTGACCACTCTTATCATTCATATTTAGTGCACATGCAAGAACATATCCAACAAAATCCGGGAGTAAGATACATCAATACTTCCCAAACAGGGGCGAAAATTATTGGTACTGAGCTAATGACAATGGAAGAAGTTGTTAAAAAATTTTGCTGTAAAAAACCAACTCCAATCAATCCTATTTTCAAAAAAAATCCACAAGAATGTCAGCTGCACCAACAAAAGAAAATAATATTCTTGCGTAATTGGGAAAAAGAACTAACTACATTTCTTCAGGAAGCTGATAAAATACATGACTTTAATAAATTAGCAGCCAAATTTAAAAAACTGGCTGTTTACAGACTTAATTATCCGGATTATGACGATTTCTTTTATGCAGCAGAGATCAGGCAATACTGGTTTGGCGATTCTTCTTGTGAATCATCCGCCGAACGATTAAGGGAACATTGCAAGTTTATTCACTATACAATTCGGCAGATTCTTGAAGATTGGAGTTAGTCATATGGAAAAAATCCAATATACTACAATATCAATAGAATTGGGCAATGCGCCCGAAATAAAGGATGTATTACAAAGAATCGCCCAATATAAGGATAAAACAGTTGTAAATATAATTAATCCTGCAACTAATGATACAGTTATTTTTTCCGCTGAAAACCTACAGACTATGCTGACAGAAGGAACAAGTAAGGTTCACTTTCAAGCAATGGATACTCGTGATTATCTATCATTAATGGCTCAGCTTATTCAACAGATTGCATCCACTGGAGAGATGCTCCGGGACAAACTTCTTAGACATCGAACAGCGGATTTATTGGTTGAAATGAGCGATTTTCTTAGCAAGCTTGGAAATATAATAGTAATGATTTCCTGTTTTGCTAAGCAACAATCTCATCTGGGTTTAGAACAGAATATGGACAAACTCCGTCAGTGTCAAGAACATTTAGGTTTAGCATGTTTTTATTTCGAGGACAATGTACGATGTAGAGATGAAATATCTTATATTATTTTACCAGTCGTTCAGCAAGTTGCCGGACAAATAAAAGGTAACGGTACACTAAAAAATTGCAAGTAAAATTCGTCAAGTTATTTATTCTAATACTAAAAATAAAACCCGGAAATCCCGGGTTTTATTTTTAGGCTAATTTTGCCAATTTTTCTTGTAATATTTCCACACCACTCTTAATATCTTCGACTTGTGCTGCCGCCACTTTAGGGAATGTACAGATTTCTATGGTTTCAAGTACAGGTTTATCAGCATGGTCGTAAAAGACGCCATACCATACGCCAGGAGTACCGCTTTCCTGCCATTCAGCCCGTTCTGAACTTTGCAAATTTACCCGGACATCACCTTTCCCTAGAAAATCATGGATCGCCTGCCGGTCGTCAAAAGTAAGCGGCATTTTATTAATAAAGATTGTCCAATCCTCACCCGCTGCAGCCAGACGTGTTAATGCCCCAAAAATTTCATTCAATATTGCCTTCGCATTTAGAGAAAGTTCCATTCATATTTACTCCTTACTTTTTGTTAGCTCTACCTGCCAGGATTTTAGAATATCTACCGCTCTGTTTACAGCTTGATCAACTACGGAAGATAAAACAGGTGTCAATTCCAGACCAATATCAATCATTGCCGGTTGCGCCCCCAATATAATTATCTCCTTAACCGGTTGGTCCATAATATCCATAGCAGCTAACACATCTTGAATACCAAGCTCATGCATCGATACCTTGTCTTTAAAATAGGCTTTTACCGCCTCATCTTTAAATTCATAAAAAGAACCCGGAGGCAAGCCTCCGGAAACAGCGTCAATAAGAATGAGCTTTTCTGTTCCAGTCAGGTAATTAAGCAACGCCATGCCGAGAGTACCGCCATCCAGTAATTGGACATTTTCGGGAAAACTATAGCGCCGCTGCAATTCCTCTACTACCCTAACGCCAAAGCCTTCATCCTGCATTAATATATTGCCTACACCTAATATCGTAATTTGCTTTGTCACTTGATATCACTTAAGTCTTCGGGTTCTTCCTCATAGAATTTCACGCCGGAAATCATCCCCGAAACTTCTCCTCCTTTTTCCATCCAGTCAGCGCGTGTTGCCATGTAGATATGGGTAATTACAAACAGAATAATGCCCCAGGCAACATAATGATGAATCAAATGTACGACATACTCATTGATGAGCCATTGATTAAACGGCCCGAATATTTTCGCAGCAAAACTGTTGGGATTAACCATTACATACATGGCGAAACCGGTGATCGCTTCCAGGACCACCAGCACATACAAGGTGGCATAACCGCCACGGGCCAGCGAGTTCCTTAGATATGGGCGATGCTGCGGACGCAGAAACATATAATGCAATGATGTATCTAACCCGCCTTCCCAGAAGGCTTTTGTCATAGGATTGGGAAATAACCGGTCACCCTTGTTGATAATGAAGCCATAGATACGCAGGATAAACGAAGCTACTAAAATGTAGGCTGAAACGAAATGAATATATCGCATCATTTCCATTGAGAAAATATTAGTAACCGCAAAAGTTGCATCAAGTCCCTGCGTACCGATAAAAAACGGGTTGCCGATATACAGGCCGGTAAAGAACAGGACTAATATCGTAATTACCAGCAGCCAATGAAATATCCTGGTCGCCGGGCTGAATATATAGTAAACGTGTAATAACTTACTGTCTTTCATTGGTTTTCCCCCTTTGCCCGCAAAGTCTGGTTCAAAACGTCCATGGTTCCTGGCATCTGAACATTTTGAACCAGCATCTTTTATATTAGGGTTGTATGTTTATTTAAACATACTTTATTACTTGCAGTAGGAATCAGTATGCACTACCGCTATTTCTTTGCCTTCGGCGTTATAGAGATGGGTTGCACAGGCCAGGCATGGGTCAAATGAGTGAATAACTTTCAGAATTTCCAAGGGTTTATCGGCTACTTTCACCTTGGTGTCCATCATGCTTGCTTCATAGGGACCAAAGCCTGCTTTGCTGTCACGGGGGCAGGCATTCCAGGTGGATGGCACAACGGCCTGGTAATTGGCTATTTTTCCATCTTTGATAACCACCCAATGGCTTAATGCTCCCCGGGGCGCTTCATGCAGTCCTACACCTTTAGCTTCTTTAGGCCAAGTGCTTGGTTCCCACTTCTCCATATTAGCTACGGTGGTGTCACCGGCGCGAATATTGGCAACCAATTTTTCAAAATAGTATTTGCTGACATAGGCCATTACTTGTGCTTCCAAACCTCTGACCGCGGTACGGCCAACGGTTGATGGCAGCCATTTTTCCGGCGGCACATTCAGCACCTTGGAGACGGCGT
>JAEYSJ010000325.1 GCA_023434855.1 Bacillota bacterium
TCCCAAAACACCGGTAATGGTTACACATGCTTTGAGGAATGAACGCCTGCTTAAATTTCTCTTTTGAAACAAACCCCATAAAGTGTCTCTGTTCTTCATGAACTACCCCCCTCGAACCTAGTTTTCCGTAATAATTAACTATTTATATTTTAAATTTATATAGAATGCGCCAATAGGACGCCCTATGGCCGTATAACGGCAAAGGACGTCCTGCGCTCCCATATATTTCCATATAAACCCACTTCATTACAGCCTTTATCTCAGTTGGTTTGTTCACATTAAAAGCAAAATATTCCTGGTATATTTCTCCTTATATGTCTATTTGCAAATGTTGCTTAATGTTATTGTAATACAGTTACAAAAATAAATCGGTACCCATAGCTACCAAAAGTAAAATCTTCTAAAAATAATAAAAGAAAGCCGCTAACGCGACTCTTGGGATACGACTAACCGCAGAGGGCACAGAGGACGCAGAGGGATTTTATTATTACTTATATCCTTGTAAAGTTGCGAACTCAATGTATTACACTTTATTTTCATTAGTAATAGTTAATACTTTATTCCAAGCGCAATTGACAGCGCGTCGTTCCACTCTGTGTCCTCTGTGTCCTCTGTGGTTCAAAAATACTGCTCCGAAACTCCTACTGCCAAAACTTATTTGTTCTTTGTAATTTCGTACCTGTTTACTGCTTCCCCCACCGGCCGGAAAACAAAGGCTGGATTGATTCCCTCCACAAATGCTTTGAGCCAGATTTGATAAAATTTGGTCATTACCTTATCGTCAACACCGGCCCGTCTCCAGTTTGGTTCCTGCGGGCACTTGCATGTCTCCCAGATGACACTGTCTGCTTGGGATTCCACAACCATATCGGCCTGGTCACAAGGCATTCCGTTGAGATAGTGATCATTGAGCGCCTTATAAATACCCGGCGCCGTACTTACATCATATTTGTCCTGTGTTTTTGCTTTTTCACCGCACATTTTTCCGTGTTCAGAGAAAGCTTGCTCAATCAAATCATTGGCCGCACCGTCGCAGGTATCAAGCAGTTCCTTAATTAAAGCGGCTTCCCGGGATTCGGCAATATTAATCTGCCGCTGCAGCCAGCCATGGATATTACTGTGATCAATTAATTCACTTAAGTCAACGTCAGGCAGCGGTTCACCATAGGTTTGCCAAACTTGTTCCCTTAATTCTTCGGCTGTTGAGCCGCACATCTCAGCTGCCTTTTGATAAATATGCTTTTCCCGTTGGCTGACAACACGGATTTTTTCATACAGCCAATAATGGATCTGACCGATAAATGCGCTCATTATTTATCTCCCCCTGCCGCAACTTTATTTAATGCATCAAGCAGCTCACTGATATTAATGCCATGAATGTCAGCCGCCTTTGCAAGCGCCTCACCCGTTGCCGACGGGCAGCCAAGGCATCCCATACCGAAGGTGCGCAGCACCGGAACGGTTTGGGGATATACCCTGATAATATCGGCAATAACACTGTCGGCGGTAATCGGGTCACCAAATACCAGCTCGCCTTCAGTCAGTCCTCCCGGCTTGGGAATCAGTTTTTCCTCAGCCGAATACTGCTTGGCCGGGGCTTCGGTTGCAGGCTTATCACTGAATTCTGCGAGAATGTCATTCTTGAATCTTTCCAAACCAATCCGTTCAATAAATTGACCAACACGTTCTATATCGGCATTTTTTTGATAATACCTGACGATACTATCGATGATTTTTAACGTGTCATCATAATTTAGCCCGGCGATAAGTTTATCGGCCAGCCGGGGATGCGAACCAGCGCTCCCGCCCACATAAACATCCCAGCCATTGTCGGTGCCGATCACGCCAATGTCCTTGATGACAGCTTCCGAGCAGGAATTGAGACAGCCGGATACACCCAGTTTCATGCGCGCGGGCATTTCCTTCTTTATGTACCGCCTGTCAAGTTCCAGCCCTAGTTTTATACTGTCTTGTTTGCCCCGTTTACAAAAAGCGTTGCCTGGGCAAATCTTCACACTGCGAACACAGTTAGCATAGCCCATAGCCGGTTCCATGCCCAGTTCAGACCAGGCATTGTCAATGTCCTCAGCTTGCAATCCGGTAATCATAATCCGCTGCGCGGATGTCAGTTTCAGTGTTCCGCCAAACTTTCTGGCAGTATGGACGTATTTCTCCATCACTTCCGGTTTAATAAACCCTCCCGGCAAATGGGGCGTTATTGCATATGTCTTTTTGCCATTATGAATTTTTTGCAGGTTGGCTCCTTTGGGTAACATAGCTCTCTTCCTCCTCACAACTAGATGATCAACTCTTGATTATATATTATCCGTTTTTTATCATCCTTACTTTGATTTAGATCACAATACAAAGTGATTTTCGTCACTGCTTTTTTATCATATTGCAATCAGCATTCACAACAAAGTCTGGGCAAACATTCCGGTTAGGCTGTTATATATCTCATAGCGCAATTTTAAAGCGCAAGCTTCCACATCAAAGTGTAGGCTTGCGCTGTTTTTTATTTTACAATCTTCTTATTTGCTTAATATCGCTGCAATATCTTCTTCCGGTGTCCCAATCGGCTTGATGCCGAAATTGTTGACAAGCACATCCAGAACATTCTTGGAAACAAACGCCGGTAGACTTGGCCCCAGGCGTATATCCTTAATCCCCAGGTGAAGCAGCGTAAGAAGTATTGCCACCGCTTTCTGCTCATACCAGGAGAGCACAAGGGAGAGAGGCAAATCATTCACGCCGCAATTAAAGGCATCCGCTAAAGCCAAGGCTACTTTTACCGCCGAGTAAGCATCATTGCACTGGCCCATATCCAATAACCGGGGAATGCCCCCGATGTCCCCGAGATTCTTGTCAAAGAAGCGGAACTTGCCGCAAGCCAGGGTAAGAACGATCGTGTCTTTAGGCAGTTTTTCCACAAGTTCAGAGTAATAGTTGCGTCCCGGTTTTGCCCCGTCGCAGCCTGCGACAAGGACGAAGTGTTTAATGGCCCCGGCCTTAATTCCAGCGATTACTTTGTCTGCCACGCCAAGTACCGAGTTGTGAGCAAAACCGACCATGACACTGCCTTTTTCTTCATCTGACTCAAAACCGGGCAATTGTAACGCTTTCTCAATCACCGGTCCGAACTGCCCGTTTTTTACATGGTTTACACCTGGCCAGCCCACCATTCCTGTTGTAAATATATTTTCCTTGTATGCGTCCTCAGGCTTTTGTATACAATTGGTTGTCATTAAGATCGCCCCGGGAAATCTAGAAAACTCTTGTTTCTGATTCTG
This sequence comes from Bacillota bacterium, assembly GCA_023434855.1. The sequence goes on from JAEYSJ010000325.1 coordinate 3,291, forward strand.
CCAGGCGGTTCCATAATGACCGTAGAAATGCTCATACTTCTTTAGTTCCGGGTATCCATGGGCCGGAAGCATCTCACCATGAGTATAAATGTATACACCTTTTCCTTGTGATTGTTCCAGAAGCTGCGCCAGATCTTTTAAATCATGACCCGACACCAGGATGCATTTCCCTTTTTTGTGGCCTAAAGGCACTTTGGTGGGAACAGGATGCCCGTAGGCACTGGTATTGGCCTTGTCCAGCAATTCCAAAGCGATAAAGTTTATTTCACCGCATTTCAAGGCCATTGCTACCCAGTCATTTAAGGAAAGATCAGTCCTGACAAGGGAAGCCAGTGCCTCATGAATGAAAGCGTAGACTCTGTCATCCTCCTGCCCTAAAATGGCGGCATGATCCGCATAAGCAGCAAGCCCCCTGACGCCAAACACTAATATCTGCTGAACAGACTGGGTGTCTTCATCCAGTTTATTATTCCAGACCTGACCTACCTGCTGCCCCTGCTTAATTAATTCGGGAATGGTACGGGCAGGTTGAAAGGTAGTAGCCGGATCAGCAAAATCAATCTCACACCCTGCGCTGGCTACCACCCTGTCTCGTAATTGGTCACGCCGTTCAACACACTGGTAGATTATTTCCTGAAAACGCTCTTCATGAAAGTTGACATTGGTCAGCGTTGTAAAAATTGCTTTGCAGGTAAAGCGGTTAATATCAGGATCGATAAGCCCTCTTTTGCGTGCTTCCCAGGCAAAATGTGATAAACCTCTTATAGCATGCATTAGCAGGTCCTGCAAATCTGCAATTTCCGCAGTTTTACCGCATACTCCCTGTACTGTGCAGGCAACTCCCTTGGCAGTCTGTTCACACTGATGACAAAACAATCTGGTCACTCCTCCTAAAGACTCATGCAAGCATTGAGTATTATTCGATACAAGTATGACCAGCCCAGGAAGTTTCAATACATTATTTTATTAGTATTACCACATTTTGCCGTTATCCCATGATTTCTTCAAACATCGCCGGTGCAGGCATTCCTTCCACCAGCAATGCCAGCTGCCGCGCTGAATCGGCATGGAACGGCTGGTCGGCCACTGCTTTAAAGTTCTCATACCTGTCAAATTCGATAACAGCGGCAAACTTGTCCTGATCGCCATACTGTTTGATCAGGCGGCGGCGAATAAACCCCTTTTGCTGCCCAAACTGGGAATTTGACCAGGAAAACCATTTAAAAAAATCTGCTTCCTTGCCGGGTTTAACGGGTGGGAAATAGACAATACCGACAAACATTCGTATCACCTCATTTTAAAAAATTTGAAGACTTGAAAGCAAGTCCTGAATGGTATCAATAACTGTCTTGCATAATAGTTTTCCAAGCAAATCAAAAATTAAAAATCTATATAAAAGAAAAGCCAAAGGGCCCTACAGCCGTCAAACGGTTATAGGGCGTCCTTTATAGTTATATTTTAACGGTTTAGAATGGCTTTAATATCTTCTTCGGGGGTACTGATGGGTTTCAGACTGAATTTTTCCACCAGGATATTCAGCACATTGCCGGATAAGAAGGCCGGCAAGGATGGCCCGATATAGATATTCTTGATGCCAAGGGCAAGCAGTGTAAGCAGGATACATACCGCCTTCTGTTCATACCAGGAAAGAACCAGCGTTAACGGCAGGTCATTGACGCCGCAGTTGAAGGCATTGGCAAGGGCCACAGCGACCTGGATGGCGGAGTAGGCATCATTGCACTGACCCATATCAAGGATACGCGGAATGCCGCCGATATCACCAATGTTGAGGTCGTTAAAGCGGTATTTGCCGCAGGCCAAGGTCAGAACAACGGTATCTTTCGGAGTTTTTTGTACAAACTCGGTGTAGTAGTTTCTGCCAGGCCTTGCTCCGTCGCAGCCGCCGACTAAGAAGAAGTGCTTGATAGCGCCTGCTTTGACGGCATCAATTACTTTGTCAGCCACACCCAGCACAGCGTTGCGGGCAAATCCTGTCATCAGCTCGGTACCGCCGTTGATGCCGGTAAACTGCTTATCTTCCTTCCAGCCGCCCAGCTGCAGGGCTTTATTGATAATGGAAGAGAAGTCTTTCTGCAGCATGTTCTTGCCTTTGGCGGCAATGCCGAACAATTCCAATGCTTTATCAATAATTGAGGTAGCTTCTTTTTTACCGTTGGCATCAGGAATGTGCTTGAGGCCAGGATATCCGACAATAGCAGTTGTAAAAACGCGGTCAGCATAAGACGGTTTTGGCGGCATAAGGCAGTTGGTGGTGTAAAGGATGGGTGCAGGCAGGTTGTCAAATTCTTTTTGCTGATTTTGCCATGCTGTGCCAAAGTTGCCTTTTAGATGCTTGAATTTTTTGAGTTCAGGATAAGCGTGGGCCGGCAGCATTTCACCATGGGTATAAATATTGATGCCTTTTCCCTCGGTTTGCTCTAACAGTTGTTTCAGGTCATGCAGGTCATGACCGGTGACAACAATGAACGGTCCTTTTTCCACTAACAGGGAAACCTTGGTTGGTACAGGATGCCCATAGGTTGATGTATTGGCTTCATCGAGCAGGCCCATACATTTTAAGTTGATGTGACCAAACTCCATTAATAGTCCCAACCACTCTTCTGCAGTATGCTCTTCGCCAACGGCGCGCATTCCTTTGTATAACCAGGCGGTAACTTCATCGTCTTTTTTATCCAGCACATAAGCATGCCAGGCGTAGGCCGCCATACCGCGAATGCCGAGCAACAGGGTGGACCGGAGTGATACAATATCCTCATTGCCGCTCCACAGGGTGTTCACAGGAAAATCTTTCGCGCCCGGATCCAGTTTGGCTTTTTCAGAATTAATGAGATTGATTAATTCGGCGATACGTTTGTCATCAAAATTCACGTTGGTTACGGTAGCAAACAGCCCCAGCATCATCAGTTCATCCGCCGGTTTGCCGGGTGTTTTCCTGGCCGCGGCGCCGGCCAGACCAATAAGTGCGCAGGTAAGTTCGTCCTGTTTATTGGCGACTTCCGGTTGTTTGCCACATACGCCTACTTTCGTACAACCTTTTCCACCGGCGGTTTGTTCACATTGAAAACAAAACATTTCTGACATTTTATACTCCTCCTTTAATTACATGGGTTGTTTTTGTTAAATTCATTGTAATATAATAAAAATAAAAAATCGGTAGCCATAGCTACCAAAAATAAGGTTGTGATAAATATTGAGTAATATTTTCTTAGATGTCCTTACACATACACCGCTGTTTAACGGTCTCTCCCTCGAGGCGTTGGATGCCGTGATTACTTGCCTGCGTCCTAAAGTAACTACCTATTCTAAAAACAGTTATGTTACCGTTGAAGGAGAAAGTTTTACCGGATTAGGTATTCTGCTTGATGGCAAAGCAACTGTAATCAAAGAAAATGCGGCAGGCAGCCGGATCGTCATGACAATGATGGCCACAGGCGACATGTTCGGCGAAATGATTGTATTCTCCACAAGCACTGTCTGGCCTGTTTCCGTAATTGCCCAGACTGAATGTCAGGTAATGTTTTTGCCGTCGGTAAAAATCATGGGGACGTGTTCCAACATCTGCGCCAGCCACAAACAACTTATCACCAACATGCTGACCATAATATCCGAAAGAGCAATCATGCTGAACCGCAAAGTCGAGTACCTCGCCATCAAAGGGATGCGCGAAAAAATCTGTACATATCTGCTGGAACAGCACAGATTAACAGAAAGAAATACCTTTACCATGACCCTGAACCGCAATGATCTGGCCGACTTCCTCAACGTTTCCCGGACAGCTCTCTCCCGGGAAATGGGCCGGATGCGCGACGAAGGTATGATTGATTTTTATCGTTCATCGCTAAAAATAACAGATCTTGATGCGCTGAAAAGCGTTATCGGATAAAAACATTTTGAGGTCATTCTAATGGAAGAACACGCAAAAATACAAATTGAAGAAGATCTGTATATACCCGTGCGGGATTATCTGATCAGTCAAGGCTATACTGTAAAAAGCGAAGTCCGCCACTGCGATGTCATGGCAACCAATGAGGATGGCACCGTATTAGTTGTAGAAATGAAACTGAGAGTCAACCTGGAAGTCATCCTGCAGGCGGCAGTCAGGCAGCGTATTGCCGATTTCGTGTATATTGCTGTGCCCAAAAACAGCAAAGTCATATGTACCGCGAACTGGAAAAATATCTGCTATTTGTTAAGAAGGCTGGAGATCGGCCTGCTGCTTGTCGCCTGCCGCAATAAATTCATGGCAGTAGAAGTGGCTCTGCAGCCGGAGCCTTATAACAGAGAGGTCAGCCGCAGACTGGCAGGCCGGAAAAGAAAGCAACTGTTGGCGGAATTCGCCGGACGGCATGGTGACTTTAATACCGGTGGCTGCACAGGTAAAAAACTGGTGACCGTCTATAAGGAAATGGCCATCCATATTGCCGCTCTGCTGGTACAGCATGGCCCGTTAAGCGTGAAACAGCTAAGACAGCACGGTACTGACGAACAAAAGACAACCAGGATACTGCAGGACAATCACTATGGCTGGTTTCAGAGAGTTTCCCGGGGAGTATATGCGATAAATGATAAGGGAGTATCGGAATTAAATAAATATGGAGACCTTGTGGACCATTACAGCGACTCCGTAAAATAATAGTAACGCCAGGGTATATCACTACTTACTCTGGCGTTACTATTTATTCTGGAGAACACACATTGGGAATTAATATATTGAATAAACAACTAATGAATCCCATTTTTAACAAATCCTTTACATTATTATAACATGTAACCATATTATTAATAGTATTATATGTAAAGATGTAGAATAAACTGGAAATGGAGATGTGTTTTATGCAAATGATTAACGATGTTCTAGTTGAACTTGATATTTTACGCCAAGATGTACATGAAACGGCTATAAGGAAGGGATTATCTCATCCTGATGTTCTTAACCTAAGTCAAAAGCTGGATAGTGTATTAAGTGAATGTAATTATGCTTATTATATGGAATATATACGCGCTGATTTTGTTGTCCATTCTCCCCGAAAAATGGACCAGTTGATTAAATTCAAAAACTAATCTTAAATAGACAGAAGCCCCTTGACAACACCATTATATGGATTTATAATAAAATTAGATAATAATTATCGATTAGTAATTATTATCTAAACCGAGGCTGTTAGGAGGTTTCCATATGAAAAAAGTTACTTGCAAAAAAGCTAAAAAATATAGAGATATTACTAGGTGCAAAAAATACTGGTCCGAATTAGCGGTAATAAGCTAATAACCAGTTCATTTAATAAACCTTGTTAAAAGTGCCATTTAAATATATAGGTTCCTGTTGGTACCCTTTGCTGAAAAGCAAAGGGTATTTCTCTGTTCTTTAGCACCTTCCAAAAAGCAGCAAGTCCTAATACATTAAAGCAGGGCACAAAGAAATTGCACCCTGCTTTAATGCTGTTTTAGTATATAGCTGCATTGTGAGGTTTCTCAGAACACGTACTTTTTGAGCTTTTACCGCAACACCTTTTGTTGCTTTGAACACTCATATACACATAACGGTGTTCTTTCCTTATCCGTTCCTCTTCTTGCCATATATTCAATAATCGCAGAAATAAAAATAACGTTTGGAGTTATATTGCTTCCCTGACAGTACCCGTCCAGTTTATCGTACAGGTCTTTGGGCAGCCGGATATTCATATCTACCATGCTAAAGCCCTTCTTTCCTATTATTGCAATATGTATTAGTAATTTGTGATGAAAAATGGAAACATTTATTTTTTGGTGTCTTTCTTAATTCGAAAATGGCTTGTGTCAATTGAAACATGGTAACAAGGTTATCTTCATTTATTTCCTTAAGCTGTTTAAGTACTTCCAATATCGGCTTTCTATCCGGACTGTTGCCTTTACCTGCTCTTTCATTTTCTTCATCCTCCTTGATTAGATTTGGCATCCTAGCCACAATATTTATCGGTAGGTATTCTTTGAAATTTATTTGAAATCTTGAAATATTTGACGATTTATGTAATAATTTATCACAATAATCAGGTTAGTCTGCCTGGATAAACCGGAATAGCCTTGCCATTCACCGATTGGAGCTGCCAAAAAATAATAAAAGTTTCTTGCCGATAGCTGTGAACTAGCCACCGGCAAGAAACCTTCTTATAAAAATTAATTGTTGACAATAGATCTTCCGATACTTCAGTCATCTAACAACACGATTTCTGTCTTTTACTATAAATCCACGGAAAACGTCTTTGAGGATACTGTAGATAAGTATTTTTTTGCTCCATTAAAAGTATAATGGTTGACCAGAATTCTATTAAATCTTTGATTCTGATTATACACAAATATCTCGGTTTTACCTTTCATCTGTCCTGCTGATGTCACCTTATTCACCGCTTCATCCCATGCTTTCTGCGCGGCAAGCGGAGCATTATCTGATGGGAAATTAGATGATCTGCCGTCGGAAAAAACTACGACACCTAAATATTTGGCATACTCAGGATTAATTATATCTTGAATTTTATTATTGTGGGTATCGGGTTCAGAAGAAGATTGCATTTTATTAGAACTGTCTGACTGGGTATTTGCAATATCATTATTTGAATTTTGCAAGGGCTGGGCTATATTATTAGCGGAAATTGCGGTAGTGTTGCTACTAATATTTTGTATCATTTTCATCACCTCGCCATCGTAAGGAACTTATATTTATTATCGCAATAATCCCCTATTTACTTAAATTCCCATAATTCTTGGTAATTACTTGATTTATAAATTATTACCATTTTAGTTCCCATCTTTTGAAGTTTTTACCTGATCATTCGTCCGGGATGACAAAATAAAAACAGCCACCCCGCTTATAATGAGAATTCCGCCAGTCACCTGCACCATTGTCGGTAATTGCTGCCAGATAATGAAGGCCAGAATCGTTGCGCCCACAGGCTCACCCAGGATGCTGACTGACACTACTGCGGCCTTGACATATTTGAGCGCCCAGTTAAAAACAGAGTGTCCCAAAATATTTGGCACTACTGCCAGAGCCACCAGCCAGCACCAGGTGGCGAAAGAATATCCGGTAAGCGGCTGTTTGGCCGTCCAGGCCCCTAACAAGAGCACCACCGCTGCCGAACAGTATACGGTATATACATATGGCAGCCAGTCAACCTGTTTTCTCACATTTCTGCCTATTAAAAGATAGCAGGCAACAAACAAGGAACCGGCCAGTGCCAGACAATCTCCCCACAGGGCATCACTGCCAAGGGCAAAGTCGCCATACCCCAGAATAATACCCCCGGTAATTGATAATAACGCCCCACCCAGAGCCTGCCACCCTATTTTCTCATTAAAAAGCCAAAAACCTCCCAGCATGACAAACAGCGGCTGCAAAGTGACCAGCACCGTTGAGCTGGTGATAGTAGTATAATCAAGCGAGGTAATCCAGGCGCCAAAATGCAGGGCTAAAAAAACACCGGATAAGCAGGAAACAGCCAGTTGCTTCACTGTCAGTCCCTGCCATTCTTTATCCCTCACTTTTGGGAGGACACAGGGAGTGAACAGGATGACAGTAAACAACATGCGGTAAAAAGCAGTGGCAAGCGGTGGTGCCGCGGCCAATTTGATAATGACCGAAGAGCAGGAAACCGCCAGGACCCCAATAAGTATATACCAATATGGATGAATAACCTGCATTACGTTTCGCTTGGACTGCTCTGCTGTGCCTGTCAGCATGTCATATCCTCCTATCATCATGACAACAGCACGCCAAAAAAGGCGTGCTGTCTTAATTTTTGTGCTATAAATTTTTGCCTGTAATAGCCAGGAGCCTTGCAGTTCTTGATCCGGAATCTTAGGATTTATATCGTAAATCTTTATCCCAGTTCGCCCCTGAGCCGAGCTAATTCTGCTTGTCCTTCCGAATAATACCATCTTACTGATTTGCCAAAGATACAGCGAATAGCATCTACTTTGCCTTCAACGGCTAATTTTCTCATCATTTTGAGATCGAAACCATTGGAAGAGAAATAGCCCGCCGAGATAAAACCCCGATTTTTCAGCCACTTCCTGTAGTGATCAAAATCTCTACTTTCTAATTGGACCCGCCAAATCGCCATAGTTCCTTCACGGCCTTTCTATTCATTTTGTCTATTGCCTTATCTTTCACATTACATTATAGCATAAAATATCAAAAAAAGGGTAGAAAATTGTAAACTTTTTATAACACATCCTTTTATGGCTGAATTTTGTCCACTAATAACTATATATCGGCTTTATATTTTCCCATTCAATTAATGGGATTTTCTGTTTGGCCACTTATAAAACTACTCTTTTTCGTAAGAAGCCAGCCTGCCAATAAGGCGGTAAACGGGGCAACTAAAACTACGCCAAAACTACCTACCACTGTATGTAATATTTCGAAAATAATATGTGTCAGATTTACAATGTTGGCCACCGGTGTTCCCCGGGCCAAAAACATCATCATAAGGGCGGTAAAAGACCCGGAATAAGCTAACAATAAGGTTGTGGTCATTGTTCCGATAACAGCCCGGCCAACATTCAGGCCGGCAGCTATCGCCTCCCGGCGGCTTAAGGCCGGACTGGTGCCGGCAAGTTCAGCTACAGCGACGGCAATATCCATGGCGACATCCATCATGGCGCCTGAAGAAGCAAGAAATATTCCGGACAAGAATACCTTGGCAAAATCAATACTGCTGAAACCTATATGCAGCAACGTTTCCGAATACTGTACTACCACCCCATATTCTCTGAACAATTTGCCAACCAGCAGGGCCAACAGGCAGGCGGCAACTGCCCCGCTCATGGTACCCACAAATGCTGCCAGGCCGGTACGATTGAATCCGGCTGCCAGGAAGGTAACAGCACAAGCAATAGCACATACCACCAGCAGTGAAACGGTGACCGGGTCCCACCCTTTTAAAAACAAGGGCCATGAAACCTTCCATAGTATAAGTACAGTAAAGACAAAGGATAATATTGCCTTAACCCCTGTCCACCCGGCATACCAGATAAGCAGCAAAATAAACAGTACAAGCAGCAAGACTTTAACGTATATCCGGTGATAATCAATTATACCGGCTAATTCTATATGCCTGGCCAAGCCCTGCAGCACTGCCAGTGCCCTGTAGCCGGCCTGAAACATTTTATCTGTTTCCGGCTTCCCTAGGAAAGAATCGAATACATTCACATTTTGCCCCTGAGACGGACCAGCAGCTACGCCCTGGTCTCCTGTATTAACAATCCCAGGCTTACGAACATTCTGGCCATCAACTCCCACTACTGTCGCCTTGCTGAGTATATAGCAATCTTCCAGCAGCGGTAATTCGCCGGGGATAAAATAAAGTAAAGTGCAAATACAGGTTATAAACAATATAAATACCTTATCAGCTCTTGCCAGGTGAACCATTATGCATTTCCTTTCAAAAACAAGCAGGACTTCGCGCTCCTGTTTGATTGAATTCATTTGCAAGATCCTGTCCATCATTACCGCTGCCGCAACCATGCCAGGCAATTTACTTCTTTTCATTTGTGATGGTTCCCTGGGATTAATTGTATAAATCCATTATACCCGGCGGTTACCAACAGTTTGTTAATGGACTGTAATATTTCTGTTAATTGTCACACTTATCAGTGTTAGTTGACTTATCAGGCTAATTTTACTATTATTGATGGTATCAGTTTATCTACAAATTCTGACTACACTTAAGTGCTGCCCGGGAGGCCTGTCGAAATATTTTTATTAACTATTTCAAAGGAGGACTGACTTTAATTGATTCATTTAACATTTAACGAATTTGTATATTACGGACTGCTAATTACTATCCTGGCAGTTTACCTTACCATCTACATAAAAAACCGTAAGGAGATAATCAGCAGCAGGCGTAATTCTACGCGCTGGGGAATTGTATTGTCTTTTGCGGTCATTGGGATTATGGCCGTAATTTTCAAACTGGTAACTTGGCTGCCGGCATTGGTTTCGGCGGGAATTGCTTGTCTAATTGCCTACTATGTAATATTTATCAAGTATAAGGACTAGTGAAAAGCAGTTTATGGGTTGTCCGTCCCCCAGTCTGCGATGGTTACACTATTATAGCCTTTAATGGTTTTTGCATCTCCTTTTATTTGATAATAGTCTTCTTGATATATCGAAAACATACATAAATCAACAGGCGTGACTTCAGACGCATTTACCCGGGGGATGCCGCCGCTCTCTTCAAGGCCTGCCGCAACAAGTTCGGAACAAAAAAACCGCGAAAAATCTTCGATATTGCGGCTTAACTTTTCTGCAAACGGAATTTTGTCAAAGACATCCAAGCCTGCAAACACAGCCTGATGCATATCATAAGGCTTGTGTTCCTGATGCAGCAAAAAATCATAAAACTTTTTTAAGTCCATTTTTTCCCGGACAGTCTTACTCAATGGCAGCCACCATATTTCCCCGTCATAGTTTACAAAGCGATCACTTAAGCGGCTGATAGTTACACCGGAAAATCCGTTTAAGCTTGTTGATTCAATAATTTGGTTAAAGTAACCGGCCTGCGGTTGATTGTCCACCAGCAGCTTTGCCTGAAGAATTACACCGACATGGGACACACCGGATTTAGTCGCCCATTTAATTATTTCGGAAAAATCGCCTTTGCCGGAAAAGGCAATTACGTCTCCCGGTTGCATATTATCGCGAACCTCTTCATAATTCGCCTGTTTCCAACCCATATACAATCATCCTTTCACATGCTCTTAACACGCAACCTTAAATTTATTTATTTATCACCACTTCTATATTTGTGGTAAATTTCCTCCAGCTTCCATAAATTATTGCAATTCATTTAAAAGAGAAATAAGACCTGCGGCCACAAGGAGCGGCCGCAGGTCTTATTATGAAATACTCTATATAATTGTACTTATTCGAAGAAGGTTTTTAAAGCTGCCGCCACATCTGTCGAAGTAGCGCAATCTAAAATTCTTTCAACTATATTTTCGCTGTCTATTGCTGCAAAGTCATACTGGGCCAACTTATGCCTTATCTGGGGAAGCATACCGGGCGCCATGCTTAATTCTTTAATGCCGAGAACGGCAAAAAAGGGGGCCAACAATTGATCTCCTGCCGCTTCACCGCATACCCCCACCCAGATTCCGGCGGCATTTGCGGCTTGCACCACTTTGGCAATCATGCCCAGCACCGCGGGATGATAAGGCTGATACAAAGAGGCGAGTTCATTATTCTCGCGGTCTACGGCCAAAGTATACTGTATAAGATCATTTGTGCCAATACTAAAGAAATCTACTTCTCTTGCCAGCTTAGGGGCTAACCAGACCGCCGCCGGGACTTCGACCATTGTACCAACCTGCACCTGGCCTACGTTATGTCCTTCCCTGACTACAGTTTCTTTTGCTTTAAATAGCAGCTCCCTAGCTTGCTGCAATTCTTCAAGAGTGCTAATCATGGGAAACATGACAGCAACAGGACCAAAAGCGGAAGCACGCCAGATAGCCCGTAACTGGATAGTAAAAAGCTCCGGTTTTTGCAGGCATAACCGTAAAGCCCGTACGCCAAGAAAAGGATTCTTTTCCTGGGGTAAATTCAATGCCGGAGCCTTCTTATCGCCGCCAATATCAAGTGTTCGAATGACAGTTGCGTAAGGCGCGCATTCAGCAGCCACCTGACGATAAGCGGTAAACTGTTCTTCTTCCGAAGGCAGCGATTCTCCCATAAACAAGAACTCGGTGCGAAAGAGTCCAACTCCCTGGGCGTGAAAACGCTTGACTAAACCTAAATCGGCAGGAGAACTAATATTGGCGGCCAACGTAAAGCCTGCCAGCCTTTCCCCTGCGTGCGAACAATCATCAGCGGGATTTATCATGACATATTCATTCCGGGCAGACAAAGCAGTTACATCAGCGGCCGTAAGGGCTTTTAGCCAGCCTTCATCTCCGTCCAGTTCCACTGCTTCCAAAGCAGTCAGCTCTTCCCAGTCGGCGTTTACGCCTATAACCGCGGGAATGCCATAGGTGCGTGCCAGAATAGCGGCATGAGAAGTTCTGCCGCCTTTCCTGACAACAAAACCCAAAACCCGCATTTTCGGCAATGAAATGGTTTGCGCCGGGGTTAGTTCATCAGCAATGACAATCCAGTCTCCTTGTTCCGGAAAAAAACTTTCTGCTGCTATGCTTCCTGCTGCCAGATTTTGCAGAAGCTGCAAGGTTACATCCTGTACGTCTACAGCCCGCTCTCTAATATAAGGGTCTTCAATTGCTTTCAATACATCGACCATCTCCGCGGCCACTTGTGTTACCGCGTATTCCGCCATATAAGCTTTGTCTCTAATACGGTTAAACATTTCGCCCACAAAGGCAGGGTCTTGCAGCAGCAACCGGTGAGCGGTAAAGATGCGGGCATACTCATCACCCTGCTCGGCACGAACTTTCTCTTCATATCGTGTCAGCACTTTATCTGTCAATTCAACTGATTTTTGCAAAAGTTCTGTTTCGCCCTGAATATCATGGGTATTCATCTGTTTTTCTTCCGGTATTTGACTGGATTCCGACACTATTGGGAGAGCCCATATTTTGCCGCAGGTCCGCCCCGGCGATGCACCTATGCCCTGCCATATTTTGTTCATAGTAATTTTTTTACTCCCCCTTGCCCTCCAAATCGGTAATCAACTTCTCCAAAGCATCGGCTGCAGCCGATTCATCAGTTCCGTCTACAATAAGCCGGACTTTACTTCCAGCTGCCAAGCCCAGTGACAGAAGGCTTAGCAGACTTTTGCCATCCACTTCCTTATCATCTTTTTTCAGCCGGATATTGCTCTTATATTGACTGGCAGCCTGTACCCACAAAGCGGCAGGCCGTGCATGCAAGCCGGTTTTATTGGCAATCGTTAATTCGCGAGTAATCAAAGTCATATCCTCCCTTTGTTTATCCTATAAACTCTCATGTTTTTTAGACATGTGATACTATTATTTTCAATCCTGTATGCTCATTATATAATTGAAACGGCTTATAGTAAATTATGTTCTGTCATTTCATGAGATTATTGATCATATTTTTTCCCTTTTGCAATTCTATAGTCGGAAAATAAAAAACCCGCAGGAAAATTCCCGCGGATAATGTTTAAGCAACTATGCTGATAAACTGCTTTAAGTTAGTACAACTACCCCTCAGAGGATTCGGAATTTAAGGTCTCTTCCAAAATCTCCTCTAAAGTCTCTTCCAGAGTTTCCTCTAGATTCTCAGTCCCGGAATCAGTGTCAACGGCTTCAACAGCGTTCTCCTTCTCACTTGCTTCTTCACGATCAGCGCAGAGCCGCTGGAGTAAGTCAATCAGTTGCTTATTTTGAACAATAATTATCTCTTGGTTCTTAGTAATAGTCCCCAGCGGCATGAGAGCTGATTCAAATTTTCCTATCAGGGACTTCACAAGTTTATCATATGACGCCAACCCAATAACCCCCTTCAGTGTTAATTATATTACATAATATTATTAACACCCGGAAATGGTTACTGCCTGATAGTATATTATAGAAAACTTGAAAACAAAATACCGGCATCCCAAGCTCCGAACTGAGCGACATGCCGGCATTTTTCCGGGCAAATAGGCTGTCTTGAAAAATTCGGTTATACCCTGATTTCAAAGTTGCTTTTCGCTTTTGGTGACGGTTTCTCTTTAACAATAGTCTGCCCTGCTGAGGCAACGCCAGGCGTGCTGATCAAGTCAGTCAATTTTTGCGAAGTACCGGATGTGGTGTCAATGATGTTCCTTGATTTTGGCTTGTGGGATTTCCACAAGTGAATTAAAACTAATATAGCTGCAATAACAAAAATGAACCAAAGGTAGAAAACAAAGCCTCCCGGCTGGGAATTATCTTTCCCCTTCGGTAACGCAGCAGGGATTGCAGCATTAGTAGTGATCTCTTTATCGAAACCGGAGGAGGCTGCAGGCGGGACTTTGGCTGTATCAGCAGGCGAAACAACTGAGTTTGTTGCAGAACCTGTTTTCTCGCTAGGGGTTGCCGGATTGGCATTGCTTTGCCCCGATTTTGCCTGACTGTCTGCTCCCTTATCCGTTATTGAGATATCAGCTTTAGCCGGACTTGTCCCACCAGGACTAACAGTCGCAGAAGAATTACCAGTAGTTGAAGTCGTTGTTGTAACACTGGGAGGTGTGGGAGGAGTAGGTTTTGTTGGCGGTGTAGGAGAAGTTAAACTATACACAGCTATATCTCCTTTACTAATTTATGAAATTCCCTATATTGATTTACATTCTTTTACTGTCTATATTACTTTGCCCGAAATGCTATATCATAAGTTCATTATATCATTTTCAGTCTAAAAAAGAATGTATACCAGACTTTCGTACACTGATACAGTCAGACAATCACTATTTTGCTATCAGCAAATAACACCAATGACGTTTTTTCATTGGTGTTATTCGCTTGCAGTTATTTATCTTTAACCTTCTCCCAGTCAGCAAGGAACTTTTTAATTCCGGCATCAGTCAATGGATGCATCGCCATCTGCTCAATTACGCCAAATGGCACAGTGGCAATATGGGCTCCGGCAAGTGCTGCCAAAGTGGCATGTCTCACATTTCTGATACTTGCCGCAATGATCTCCGTTTTTATTGAGTAATACTTAAATATTTTGGCAATTTCTTCGACTACCTTTAATCCGTCCTCATTAATATCCTCAAGTCTTCCGAGGAAAGGACTTACATACGCTGCACCGGCCGCCGCTGCCAGCATAGCCTGATTTGCGGAAAAGATCAGGGTCACATTGGTTTTTATTCCTTTGGCTGCAAGTATTTTGACCGCTTTTAAACCTTCGAGGGTCATGGGGACTTTAATTACAATATTCGGGTGAATAGCCGCCAGCGGCAAGGCCTCCTCGACCATCTGCTCCGCTGCAATACTGACTACCTCGGCACTGATCGGACCATCGACAATATTACAAATTTCCTGAACTACCTCTTGGAAATTCCTACCCTCTTTGGCAACTAATGACGGATTTGTTGTTACGCCGCGAATAACACCAAGGTCATTGGCCTTACGGATATCGGCGATGTTTGCCGTATCTAAAAAGAATTTCATACTTCCTCCTAACTGGAGCAAATCGTTTTTCCAAGCTCCATAATCTTATTTTTTGAAAACTGCTAACACAGTTTTGAGGATACGTCTAACCACAGAGGACACAGAGGTCGCAGAGGGATTATATTATTATTGTATTCCTTGATAAATCCTGGCCTGATGAATTACACTCTATCAAAACATTGTCCGTTCTATTTTATCCCTGCGCGATAAACATCGCGCCTTCCACTCTGTGTCCTCTGTGTCCTCTGTGGCTCAAAAACACTAGCCCCAAAACCAAACTACTGCTCCAAAAACTTGTACTTTCTGATGTTATTAAAAACCGTTAATGCGGCTTTGGGGATACGACTAACCGAAGAGGTCACGGAGGGTTAACCCATTGCTTTTTCAATAATATTTAAAACTGTCCTTAAATCATCTATCGGCACTTGTCCGGGAGCTGAGCTTCCTACCCCAACAGCGAAGCTTAGTGATGAGCCGAATACACCGCCAATCATACGGCTTATCACACCATACCTGCCCATTGACATGGTGATTAACGGTATTTTCAATTTCTTTTTCGCTTCCAGAGTGGCGCAGAGCAGGGTGAGAACATCCTCCGGTTTCTGCGGCATAACAGCTACCTTTGCCACATCAAGCCGGTACTGCTCCGCTTCAGCAAACTTCCCGGCCAAAAAATCGCGGTCCGGCGTAAAGTCAAAATTGTGAAAGGATCCGATAATTTTTGTACCGTATTCTGATGCCGCGCTGCGAAGGTACTTGATGTGCTCCGGTATATTGCTCAATTCACAGTCGACATAGTCCATATTTGTTTCTTGGCAGACAGCAGCATTTAACACAATAGCTTCTTTGTCTGATATGGCTATCGGCTGACCACCTTCACGGGTTGACCGGATAGTAAAAATAAATGGAGTGTCCCCTGCTCTTAGTGTAAGTTCATGTGCTGTTCGCAGCACCTCGTTAGTATTGGCAATCCCCTGAAAAAAATCTGCCCGCCATTCAATAATATCAGGCTTTTGGCTTAGAACTTTCTGCAGTTCAGTAAAAATTTCCTCCTGGTTCTTTCCCACCAGGGGGGTGCATATCATTATTTCTCTATCTTCACCGATAACTTTAGTCTTCACTCAAGTTCCCCCTAATACAAGCGGCAGCAATTTCTCCTGTCGTGAATTTCCTTTGTCATTAGTTTGTTTTCACGCCAGCCGCCGCAAAGGTATCATTAACAATGCGCTTCGCTTCTTCCTGAATTTGCTCAAGATGCGCTGTTCCTTTGAAGCTTTCTGCATATATTTTATACACATCTTCCGTACCGGATGGGCGCGCCGCAAACCAGCCATTTTCGGTGCAGACCTTTAACCCGCCAATGTCTGCATTGTTGCTTGGCGCCTTGGTCAGTTTGGCAGTGATCTTTTCGCCGGCCAGTGTTTCAGCGGCGACCTGTTCAGGTGCAAGCTTAGACAGCACTGCTTTTTGCTGCACGTTTGCAGCTGCATCAATACGCTCATAAACCGGTGCCCCAAATCTGGTTGTCAGATCCTGATAATGCTGCCCGGGATCCCGCCCGGTTTTGGCCGTAATCTCCGCAGCCAAAAGGCAAAGAATTATGCCGTCTTTATCCGTGGTCCAGACTGAGCCGTCTTTTTTGAGAAAAGATGCGCCGGCGCTTTCTTCGCCCCCAAAGCCGAAAGAACCGTCAACTAACCCTTCGACAAACCATTTGAAGCCAACGGGAACCTCAGCCAGCCTTCTGTCAAGACTGGTGGCAACGCGGTCAATCATTGATGAACTAACAAGTGTTTTACCAATAGCGGCATCCTTGCGCCAGCCTTTGCGGTCCTTAAATAAGTAGGAAATAGCTACTGAAAGATAATGGTTGGGATTCATTAAACCGGCACTGCGGGTAACTATGCCATGGCGGTCAAAATCAGGGTCATTGCCAAAAGCAAGATCATATTTATCCTTCAAATCAATTAGTCCGGCCATAGCGTACGGCGAGGAGCAGTCCATCCGGATTTTACCGTCACCGTCCACATTCATAAAGCTGAAAGTCGGATCAGGATGACCATTTAGCAAATCGATATCCAACCTATACCTTTGGGCAATCGGCATCCAGTAGCCGAGCCCGGCACCACCGAGGCATCTGCGCCAAGTTTAAGACCGGCTGATTTGATTGTTTCCATATCAATAATATTTCCCAGATCATTGACATAAGGGGTGATAAAGTCATACTCGTGTACATTATCGGCCTTTAATGCCTGTTCATAGATCATCCTTTTTATTTCCTTGTTGCCGTTCTTTAAGAATCCGTTGGCCTTATCGGCTATCCATTTGGTAATGTTGGTGTCAGCCGGACCCCCGCTGGGCGGGTTGTACTTAATACCGCCATTGTCAGGAGGATTGTGGGATGGGGTGATTACGATACCGTCAGCAAGTCCTTCAGTTCTGTCTTTGTTATAAGCTAAAATTGCATGTGATATTCCCGGTGTCGGCGTATAGTTCATATCCTTGGCTATCAAAGTCTCTACTCCGTTAGCTGCAAGCACTTCCACAGCTGAAATGAAAGCCGATTCGGACAGAGCATGGGTATCAAAACCAATAAACAACGGACCGTTTATGCCTTGCTCTTTGCGATAGCAGCATATTGCCTGCGTAATTGCGTAAATATGACTCTCATTAAAGGTATATTTTAACGAACTGCCTCGGTGCCCGGAAGTTCCGAACACAACTTTTTGCGCCGGTTCATCAACGTCAGGACGATAGACATAGTAAGCGCTGATCAAGCGGGGAATGTTAACCAAAATTGACCTGGGAGCTTTCTTGCCTGCTAATGGATGAATTGACATAGCCCACCTCCGAATAAATTTTTCTGTAATTCTTTTAAGGTTTCATTATTTTAACTGATTTATGCTGACCTGGTAAGAAAAACGTTCCGTTTTCGAACAGTGAAGAATCGGGGAAAACCGTAAGGTTTTAAAGCAGAAAGAAAGTAAGTTACTTTCCGGCTCCACAAGGTAATGCGAAATATTCAGGAAAAATCCGGAAAGTTATACTTTCTGATACTGTTAAGTTACGTTTCGGCTAAACTGTAGGTAATTAACTGTTTGCACTTGCCCGAAAAGTAATAAATTCCGATACAGGAAAAAAATTACACAGATATAAAAGAACAAGACTCATATACGAGTCTTGAATTTCTTCTATGGCCATATACAGAATTCCTTCCAGGTTATTACAGAAGTTTAATGTTTAACTGCTTTGTCGACGGTCCAGGAATCAATCAATACGCCGCTTTGTTTTACTGCTTCCACGGTCATGCTGTCCCCTTTCACTTGCACCGCAATATAATTTGGTTCATCCAGGGGATTATAGAAAAACTCATTCCACCATCTGGCCGACAAATTCGTATAGGTTTTGGTGCCGCTCCGTCCTGTCGCAACATATAACGTGCCCCTGGCCGGACTGTCGACGACCGCACCGCCGTTAAGGGCATATGTCCGGGCATAAGTATGGTCATGACCGGTGAAAACTACATCGACATGATATTTATCAAAAATGGGTACAAAAGCGGCCTGAATATTGTCGTTGGCTTCATATGTCTTGTTGTTGTAAGGCGGACGGTGCATAAAGACCACTTTCCACTTTTTGTTTGCAGCCCTTAAATCTTCCTCCAGCCAGGCTTTCTCGTTTTCCAGCATAGCCGGAACAAAGCGTTTTTCCTCGTTCTCCTGGCTGTCCAGCATGATGAAGTGCACGTCTCCATAATCAAAAGAATACACTTGTCCCTTAAGGGCCTCAGGACCATTAAGCGGCAGCTTGAACTGTGCGGTAAAATACACAGGCAGGGAAAACTGCCGTTCCGGTGTATAAGATTCATGGTTTCCGGTTACCGGCATGGCGGGAATAGTGTCGACAACCCCCTGAGCAGCGGCAAACCATCCGTTCCATTGGGCAAAATCCTGCCCCACATCCACCAAATCCCCTACATTAGTTAAAAAAACTGCATCAGGATTGGCTTCATAGGCCCGATGTATGGTGGCCCGCCACACATCATAGTTACTGCTTTGCGAATCGCCAAAGACCAAAAATTTAAACCCTGGTACGGTAGTGGCGGCAGTAACAAAAGTGTGTGGTTCGCTCCAGGAAGCACCGTCGCCCACCCGGTAACGATACCGCGTGCCAGGCTTAAGGCCGGTCAGTGTCACTGAATGGATGCTCGCATCCCCCAGATTAGTGGACAATCCCTGCACTGCCGCAGTCGCCCCTCCGGCCTTAGCTGGAAACGCCCCCCCCGCCGTTGCTTCAACATATTGCACCAGACCGGCAGAAGTATTAACATCCGTTCTCCAGGTAATAGTCTGAGTAGTCCGCGGATCATCCACCCAGGTCAGGGTGATATGATCCGGCGCAGCGGCAACAACTGACGGCACAGCCGAAAGGAGCGCTGATGAAGAAATCACAAACAAGGCAACAATCATCATCACCGTGAGAAAAATATGTGAGAATACTTTTTTCTGCTGCATGTTGATCCCCCTGTCAGGAATGTTATCCTGTTATAGTAAAATTCGCAATAAGTAGCAAAAGCCCTGCAAAATTCTCCGGAAATAATCCGCCAACAGTTCGCATTTTTCTTGGTTCTACTATTATTTCCTAAAGACCCAGTAGATCAATGGTTTTCCGATCGGCGACTCCTGTGGGCTTAAGCCCTTTGTCATATTGGAAACGTTTCACCGCCAACTCGGTATCTTTGTTGAAAAAGCCGTCAGCCCTGCTCTCGAGATAACCTAAATCTCTTAATTTCCTTTGGAGTTGAACCACATCGGCACCGGTGTCTTCGCACTTCAGTGCACGTTGAATAGGAAATTCCTGGCCCTCAATACGTACCGGCGTGCCTACAGGCACCCATTCGAAAAGCTCCTCAATGTCTTGGTTGCGCAGACGGATGCAGCCCTGACTAATAAAATGCCCAATGCTCCATGGCCGGTTGGTGCCATGAATCCCGTAACCACCCCAAGGCACATCCAAGCCAAGAAACCGCGTCCCAAAGATATCACCTGATCTATGGGACTTCCATATCACAGTCCAGTCGCCTATCGGGGTCGGGGTTTCGCTGCGGCCTACGGCGATACGATATCTTTTGTATAGTTTGCCGTCATTATATAGCTCCAAAATGCGGGCCGGAACTTTAACGACAATAGCGATATGACCGGTGGGAGGTACTATTGATTGGTTAGGGATAGCCGCCAATTCCAGTTCATCCCAATACTCAAAACCTGCTATGCCGATAAGAATACTGGCCAGCAGCAAGAGCGTAACTGCATAAAATCCTTTGGGTCTGCCGATGGTAGTAGTTTTTAGTGGGAACACTTTTTTTCCCCCTTAAAAAGTTATAATAACAATTATACGTGCGACCCGACCGGGATATCCCTGAAAGGTTGGTGAAAAAATAAGTGTGGCGGTTATTCAGATTATCTCAGGAAAAAAATCTGGTACTTGACGACAGTATTGATTCAGAGTATCTTTTCATCAGAAGATCCTTATTACAGTGTTGCCTAATTTTTAATTAACCATATTGTATAGAAAGAAGGAATGGCAAATGCATATAGCCACCTTACAAACACTACAAAGAGCATGTATGGCAGGGAATAATGCCAATGAGTAGGCTTATACCCCGGGTGGCGGCTGTGCATGATATGTCTTGCTTCGGGCGGTGTTCCCTGACGGTGATCATACCCACCCTCTCCGCATTGGGTGTTCAGGTCTGCCCGTTACCGACTGCTGTGCTGAGCACTCATTTAGGCGGTTTTACCGGTCTTGATTTTTGCGATTTTACTGATCATATGCCCGCTTTTTCCCGTCACTGGCAGCAGGAAGGAATAACATTTGACTGCATTTACAGCGGTTTTCTGGCTTCAGAGCGGCAAATCGCTGTGGTAAATCAGTTTATTGATGATTTTTCCCTGAACCACCCCCTGATCCTGGTTGATCCGGTTATGGGCGATGATGGGAGACTTTATTCAATTTATACGCACGAGATGCAGGAATATATGAAATTGCTGGTACAAAAGGCTGATATTATTACTCCCAATTTTACTGAAGCTTGTTTTTTACTGGGGGAATCATATCGAACCCCGTTCCCTGATGTTGACCGGATTGATGGCTGGCTTAAACGGCTGTCTGACATGGGGCCGCAGGTTGTCATCATCACTGGGATACCATCGGCGGAAGGAAAAATCATGAATGCAGGTTATGACCAAAAAAATCAAACCTTTTATCAAGATTGCTGTGATCATATTCCCGTAAAGTATCCCGGCACAGGCGATATCTACGCCAGCGTGTTATTAGGATCATTACTGTTTAATGACACCATGACCGCGGCAATGAAAAAAGCCTCCGATTTTATCTCACTGGCAATCAGTACTACCTACACCGCCAATACCGCCACCCGGGAAGGCGTTCTGCTGGAAATGGTTCTGCCCCGGCTTTTACATTCCCCAAATCCAGCCACGGAGTATCAGCAATGTAAGAAAAACGCAGATTGACTGCGAATAGCAATACACATCAGTAAGAAACACAATAAGCCGGCATTATACGCCAGCTTGTTGTGTTTTATATAAGTAATTATAATCAAAATATTTAAAGCTTTATCAAGAATTCGCACACAGTGTCGCCCCTGCCAATTGATTGCCTGATTTCCACCTTAACGGGGTTTTTTGCTACTTGGGAGAAAATTGTTTCCATCATGCCTTGCGAGCAATAGCATTGAACTGGATGAAGTCCGATCAATCCTGAACGAATAAGTGGACAGCCACATTCACCAAATATACCTCTGATCATATCACTTGCATATTCCCATCTGCCTTTTAAATTACGTTTATCGCGAAGAATATTCCACCCGGATATAAGATCATCAACAGTGTTTATTTGTTTCCCCAGGTATTTCTCACAAAGCAACAATAGGTCGGCTGCGCATTTCACTCCGGCCGAATTCATGATTGACAATTTTAAACCTTCGTCGAGCTTATCAATACTTCCATGTAAAGCGGCTATCCATCTTTTGTTTAAATTTATTGACGCATTCATAATCGCACCTCAAACCGGTTAGAATATTTTCACAACAATATACCCTAACGGTTAGCCAGTTCTTTCCCCAGGGCAAAAGCAGCCTGCAGATAATGATTATTTCGCGCCGCTGCATCGGGGGCGCCAAGTCCTGTTCCTACTAAAGGGGCAGGACCAGCTTCAAACCCAATTCGGTCAAGAACCTGCGCCAGTGAATTAACGGTGTTTGTATACAGTGCTGGATCGGGTTGATTCTGGGTAAAGACCACACCATACTTTTTCCCGGGAGCAAGACTGCTGGTAAAATCCGGCTTAAGATACGCAAACAGCCTGTCCATGACAAGGGCCAGCTGCGCTGTAAACCGTCCAAAATAGACCGGCGAGCCGATAACAACGGCGTCAGCTGCATCAATGGCTTGGAAAATCCGGGCAGTATCATCCTTAACAACGCACTTCCCGGTCTTTTTGCAGCTATAACAAGCCTGACAGCCGCGCAGGTTGAGATCATTCAAATAAAAAGTATCCGCCTCGCCTCCCAGGGATTTAAAGCCTTCCACTACTTTTTGCAGCAGGGTATCGGTGTTGCCGCCTTTTCTCGGACTACCAACCAAAGCAACAATTTTCACAAGAATCACTCCTTTTATTTAATGGGTCTTACTTATTAGACCGCAGCAAAAGGAAAAGGTTACAAGTTTTCCCGAAAAACAGCCCATTCACCGTTTTTTATTCCTTGTTTGATTCTCAGCATGAAGCTCTCACCAGCTTTTTCCTGATAGACTTGCCGATAGATATCCCGCAGTGTTTGCAGCCTTACGATTTCTTCCTTAACCTGAATATTTATCAGTGAATGGGGCCGTTCCAGTTTCTGCTTGGATATCCAACCCTGGGACAGGGCAAAACGAATCCATTGTTGACAATTGCACGGATTAGATTTTTTTATCAATTGGCACTTGTTTTCCATATAACCGGCTATCCGTTTTCTCGCCCTGTTAAGTGTTGTTTTGACTGACCCGATGGAGCAGTCCAGGATTTCTGCCGTAATTTTATGCTGTAAGCCAATCGTTACCGCTAAACAAAATACAATCCGCTGGTTTACCGGCAGACATTCCGTAAAGCAATGCAGGCACCGGACCCTGATTTCATTCGCCAGTACTGCCATTTCGGGATTGCTTTCCGGATTCTGATCAATAATTTCATCGACGACATAGCCTTCGTTCTCTGTTAGCATATGAATTGGCAGCTTGGCTTTCTTTTTGAGGTAGCTGCGGGCGACATTGAGAGTGATTTTATAAATCCAGGTAAAGAAGGAGCTTTCCTGGCGAAAGACTGCAAAAGAACGAAAGGCGCGAAAAAATGCTTCCTGAGTTATTTCTTCAGCGTCATCGGCATTTCCGGTCAGCCCAAGTGCCAAACGATACACCTTGGTCTGATTGTCACAATACAGTTGCTCGAACAGCTCTGAACTTACATCAGACAAAATAATTCCCTCCCCTTGCTAACAGTTACCGCTTACCAAAATAACTGCTGCGGATAATCTTATCAGCAACTTCAAAACCATGAACAGCACTCGTCTTTTCCCTTTCAGCAGCCTCGCCGATATACTGTCCATCTATCAGCACAGCAAAGTCTTTATGGGTATTTAAGAGATTCCGTCCCATAGCAGTACGGTTGTATTCGCTGTCGTCAACTCCCATTAGATAGGCAACAGTCGGCAGAATGTCAATATGGCCGCCTTTTATTTTTATTTCTTCACCTGTTAAGTTTTTCTGATAGATGATCAGCGGAATATGATGGTGATTATCCAGCCACCAATCTTCGGCCGGCTTAATATTGCTTACCTCATCGGCGTAGAATTTGTGAACACCTGTATGGTCGCCGTAAATCACCACAACCGTATTGTCCAGCAATCCGTCTACATCCAGCGCAGCAAGGAAATTGCCGATCTGCATGTCAGTATACCGCACTGTATTAAAACTGTTGCCTAACATAGTCCCGGCAAACTTCTTGTCCAAGTCCAGTACCTTATACTTGTCAGGCAAACCAAATGTCGTATGGTTGGAAAGAGTAATCATGAAAGCAAGAAAAGGCTGCTTCTGGTCTGCAAGAATAGGTTCTACCTGGCGGAAAAAGGACCCGTCGCTAAGGCCAAGCCCTATCCGTTCGTCGATAACAAAATTACTTGCATCAAGGCATGTATCATAGCCTATCGACTCCATGTTATGCTCCCAGTTCCAGTAGGCTTTATTGTCAGGATGAATGGCCAGCGTAGAATATCCCAGCCTGTTAAGCAGCTTTGGCAATGAATTATATGTATTATCAGGATAGCGAAAATAGGCTGTCCCCCGGCGGAGGGGATAAACGGAGGTATTGGCCATAAATTCTGCGTCAGCGGTTGTACCGTTGCTGACCTGTTCATAAAAATCGGAAAAGTAGAGACTGTTATTCAATAGGCTGTTAAGATTCGGCGTAATCTCCCGGCCATTTAAATCATGTCTAAGATAAAATGTCTCCAGCGACTCCACCTGGATAAAAATAAGGTTTTTACCCCTAAAGAGCCCTTTATACTTGTTATCAGGTAAGCCTTCTCTTTTCTCAGTATACCAGGCCGCAATATCTCTTTCATCTTCATCACTTAGTACAAAGGGCCGGGATTCGGTAATATAGCTGTAAGCATCAAACAGATGGTAGCCGGCAGGCGACAGGCCGGTAATTGTCTGGGTAGGCGCCCAGCACATGGTAAAAAGATATTGCTTCCGGCCTCTCTCCGGCGAGATGTCAAACTCGTAATGGGCATAGGCTAAATAGCCCGCAGCGGCTATTGTCAGGACAAAATAAATCAATATATTTCGTCCTGCCTGCTTTTGGCGGTTCCGGACTAAAATAGCAGCAGCAAATAGCACTGGAATATCGTAAAACAGTCTGATATCTTCTTCACGGCTCATGGACAGAATGCTTGCTGCGAGATTTTCGAGGTTTGCCGACTGTTTCAGAACGTGTATCGATAGGAAGGTTCCAAATGCCCGAAAATACCATAAGTCAAATAATAGCATAAAAGAAAATGAAATATTTACCGCAATGAGGAACCACAAGCGAAATCGTCCAGTAAGCAAAAAGGAAAATGCCAGCATAATTAACAAGAAGGCTAAATATACATTGTAAGTAGGCACCACATTATAAAAATCCCAGAATGCTGCTTTCAAATATTCTGTGCAGTTAACTACTCCTACAGCAATGGCTGATTTGAACAGCAAGGCAACCAGGGTACATAACCAGAACATGGCGAAATCAAATGACTCTAATTTAGTCTTTAGGCTGGGAATTCGGGGAAGCATACAATTGTCAAAACGTTTTATCAAATCCATCCTACCGCTTCCTTTTTTACAGTCTGTTAATGTGATTTACAGTAAATCGGCTTAAATCCCGGGAAAGGATTTAAGCCGTTTCTCATACAATTTTAGTTGTCCAGTCCTCAACATTCCAGACAGTGGTCACCCAGTCGGTATAAAACTCCGGTTCATGGGACACAAGCAGCACTGTACCTTTATATTCCCGGAGCGCTTTCTTTAATTCCGCCTTGGCGTCAACATCAAGATGATTTGTCGGCTCATCAAGCACCAGCCAGTTTACATCTTTCAGCATCAGCTTGCACAACCGCACCTTTGCATTCTCACCGCCACTGAGCACCATCATCTGGCTGGTGATATGTTCATTAGTCAAACCACAGCGAGCCAGTGCTGCCCTTACTTCGAAATTAGTGAGACCGGGATATTCGTTCCATACTTCTTCTATTGCCGTATTGGTATTACTGCGGCTTGATTCCTGTTCAAAATATCCGGGATACAGGTAATCGCCCAGAGCGACCTGTCCGGAAAATGGCGAAATCTGCCCCAGCAGTGTTTTTAACAGCGTCGATTTCCCCAAGCCGTTCACTCCGCGAATAGCTACTTTCTGCCCGCGCTCAAGAGAGATATTGACCGGTCTTGTCAAGGGTTCATCATAACCTAATACCAGATTATCGGCCTCAACAACAAACTTCCCGGGTGTCCGGGCTTCACGAAACTGAAAAGAAGGCTTAACCTTCTCTCTTGGTTTCTCGAGAATTTCCATTTTATCCAGCCGTTTCTGACGGCTGTTCGCCATACCACGGGTAGCTACCCTGGCTTTATTGCGGGCAATAAAGTCTTCCATCCGCTCCACTTCCTGCTGCTGCCGTTCAAAAGCCCGTAGTTCCTGGTTCTTTTTCATGGAAAACATTTGCTGGAACTGATCATAATTGCCGGTATACCGGGTGAGGATGGCATTTTCCACATGATAAATGACGTTTACCACTTCGTTGAGAAAGGGGATGTCATGCGATACCAGAATGAAGCTATTTTCATAGTCTTTCAGATACTTCTTGAGCCATTCAATATGCTCAAAGTCGAGATAATTGGTCGGCTCGTCTAAAATCAGGATGGTAGGATTTTGCAACAGGAGTTTTGTCAGCAGCACTTTGGTGCGCTGACCACCGCTTAGGACGGTGACATCCCTGTCGAGGCCAATATCACCAAGTCCCAGTCCGTTAGCCACTTCTTCAATTTTGGCATCAATTATATAAAACCCGCCGTGTTCCAGGAGATCCTGAATCTCGCCGACATCTTCCATCATATGGTCCAGTTCTTCCTGCGACGCCTCCCCCATTTTGTCATAAAGGGATAACATCTCCGCCTCCATGTCAAACATTCCCTGAAAAGCTTCTCGCAGCACATCGCGGATGGTTTTTCCTTTCGTAAGAACCGCGTGCTGGTCAAGATAACCAACTACTACCCTGTTGGACCATTCAACTTTGCCCTCATCAGGCATTAGCTGACCGGTGACAATATTCAGAAAAGTAGACTTTCCTTCACCGTTAGCGCCGACGAGGCCAACATGCTCTCCTTTCAGCAGCCGAAAGGATGCATTTTCCAATATTGCCCGAGCACCGAAACCATGGGAAACATTTTCAACAGTTAATACACTCATGCTATTTCTCCTGCATTATATTTTATTACGAAAGGGTTAGTCCCCTGAGTCAGGCTCTCGCATCAATCAACAGACAAATTCCTTTATCTTTATTGGTTGCATATTCTAAAAAACATTGTTAAACTATATCATATCAAATTATCCTGGCAAAAGTAAATGGCCTGTCCCAATTTCCCTTAGATTTGATAAGAAAACCCTTAAGCTTTTCCACTGTAATATCGATCTATATATAGGCCATATAAATAGGGTCTGGTGTAAACAGGCAACCAGGTATTACAGTTCGTGGAGTTTTTTCCCTCAATAAGGTTGTACAGAGGGTAGTTTTAGGCAATTTAAGAAAAACGTTCCGTTTTCGAACTGTAAAGAATTTAAGTTGCTTTTCGGCTTAACCGCAGGTAATCAACTGTTTGCAGTTGCCCCGAAAAGTTATAAATTCTGAAACAGCAAAACAAGGAGGTTATCATGCAAGAAATTACTTCGTATACCTTATCCCCTGAAGAAATAGAAAAAATGTTATCTTCTAAATACGGTAAAAAACTTGAACCGGTCGATACAGCAAAGCTCGCGAAACAAAATAACAAAAAGCAAAAAGCAAATTTATTTACCAAACTTAAACCCAGTAGAAATTCCCCGGCAAAATAGATAAAATAATAATAGAAAAATTTTACCCTGTCAAGCAGTGACCAATCTGCTTAACAGGGTTTTTTCCTGCTACTTCACATAACCATATTTCTACGGCTGAAAGAAGGTAAGTATTTACCGCTGTTGAAATATCTTTATGTCAGTGATGTACTTGCAAACACCAGGAGGGATATTTTATGAAATTCGCAGAAGGCAAAGCCGGCCGTATTTTTATCATTCAGCTTGAAGATGGTGATATTATCCCGGACTGTATTGAGAAATTTGCCGCCAGCCAGCATATAAAGGCTGCGTATGTTACGATTGTAGGCGGCGTAAGTCAGGGTAATGTTGTCGTCGGACCGCGAGATACCTGTGCAGTGAAACCTGATCCCATGCTTGTGCCTGTGAACGAAGCACATGAAATGCTGGCAACAGGTATTATTGCTCCCACCGCGGAAGGCATTCCGGTTCTGCACATTCACGGGGCGCTTGGCCGGGCAGGCCAAACCCTGACCGGATGCCTGCGGCCGGGAGTAACGACATGGCTTACCGGCGAAGCGGTTATCTACGAAATTGAAGACGTTGATGCTGCACGGCTGCTGCACGAAGTATCCGGTTTTAAATTGCTGAAAGTTAAGGAATAAAGAAAACCACAAAGCTTTAGGGATACGACTAACTGCAGAGGTCACAGAGGTCACAGAGGGGTTTATTTATTCCTTCTATCCCTTACTATCTTCTGAGTTCGATGTATTACACTTTATCATAGTGCCTGTTGATATTTAATCCTTGCGCGATGGAATCGCGCCGTTCCACTCTGTGTCCTCTGTGGTTCAAAAAAATACTCATCCAAGCTACCTACACACAAAAAGTTCTAAATTCGGAAGCCGAGAAAAATATATCATATATATAAATTCCTGTAACACAAATGTAACAATTTTCCCTCATAATAACAATCAAATACAGTACATCTGGAGGGAAAATGAAATGAAAACAAAATTAACAAAAAAATTCTGCAGTGGCTTAGCCATAGGATGCCTCTTTTTAACGCTTGGCGGTCTGGCGGCAGCTCATGACATTAATAGAGATCCTTTGCCGGCACCTTGCGCGGCTGCACAGTTTAGCAGGCCCGATCCAGCAGACATGGAGCAGCATGTCTGCGCCGTTCTCGGCAAGCTGGTAGAACAGCAAACAATCAGCCGGGAACAAGCCGACAAAATTTTGAGCTTCTTTAAAGAAAAAGAACTTCAGCGTCAGGCAGACTTCGAAAAAATGAAATCCATGAGTCCTGAGGACCGAAAAAACAATTTTGAACAGCGTCCCCATGACCACCCTAACCTAATCAAGGATCTGACCACGGCAGCCGGTCTATCTGAAGATCAGGCCAAAACCGTTGCCGACGCGCTGCGCCCCCCGCATTTCCATCTTAACATGGAGCAAATTAACAGCGATCTTAGCGGTTTAGTGGAAAAAGGAGCAATCTCGCAAGAACAGGCCGACAAAGTAATGAACTTCTTTAAGGAAAAAGAAGTTCAACACAAAGCCGATTTTGAAAAAATGAAAGCAATGAGCCCGCAAGAACGCAACGATTCATTTAGTCAACACCGGGATAATCACCCTGACTTAATTAAAGATTTAATGGCATCTACCGGTCTCTCTGCAGAACAGGCCAAAGCCGTCGCCGGCGTGGTACGCCCCCCTCACGGGCCTAATCCGGAAGGACCGTGCCCTTCTCCGGGCATACCGCAGTAAGCCAGGGACAGCAGTTAAGCGATGAATAAGTAAACCTAACTAACAACAAATTTAAGTGATTTATACACAGAGCCACCCCGCATAACCTATGTAAAGGTCCGGAAAAAATCCAGCAATTTGCGAGATCGCAAAAATGCTGGATTTTTGTGATACAGGACTGGTTTATTATCGGACATTTATAATACTACTAAACTAAAAATAGGTTTATCTATTTATTGTACAAATTTCACATATGTTGCCACATCACTTCCAGATCCACCATTTGTTCCAGTAAATTGAACACTAATAGTAATGAAGCATTCAGGTATGATTGGGCATTCGGTAGATTACTTCCAAAGAGGCTATTAATTGTCAAGGATTAAATTACGATATAGTTTAAAGAAGAGCTTTAAGATGAAATGAAAAAATTGTTATTACTATGTATGCTAAAGTCATTTAAAAATAGCAACACCTTATTTAGAGTGTTGCCTGACTCCCTACATTAAATTAAAAAATAAAAAATCAAACGAAAGGTTGGATTTTTATGTTACAAAATATCAAAGGACAAAATACTATTTTATCAACGGAATTACAGAAAACGATCAAACAAACTATTCCTAAAGTGGCTATAGACAATGTATTAATGCAAAATCAAGATTCATATGTAAAAACGAGTACATCTCTAATTCCAGATCTTTATTCAAATAAAACAGATGAAGCGATTAGTCCGGACGAATATGAAAAATATTGCGGAATTACTACTTTATCAGATGGTACGGCTTTATATTTTCCACCAGAGAATTCCTCTTATACAGAAAAGAAGGCTTGGGTAGATGGTTTTAAAAAATTAGAGGCAGAAGGAAAAGGTGGAGAAATCGCTTGTATTAAACTAGGAATAATTCATGAGATTAGAGAACAAAATAATCTCCCGGCAGATGATCTATCAAATAATTTGAAACTTGCTGTTAACGCTAGTTCCGGTACTTCTAAAAAAATTTTAATGGAATTATTGGATGAAGAAAAAGATCAATTAAACATGGGCGGTTATTCTGGTGTGGACCAAGAAACCTCACAAAAGCTTCAACAAGGACATATTGATGCTCTTGAAACAGTATTAGATTTTTTTTAAAATATAATGTAACGCTAATAAGCCAGCCTAAAACAGCTGGCTTATTATATGGTTAATGGTTTATTAACGGGCACAAATCCGAACAAAATAATTCTCGATTTCATGCGCTAAGTAGAATAATCATTCAGAATAGAAAAGCCAGCTTCCCGCGATGAAGCCCCCCCTGCCAAGTAGACAGTTGAAAAGACAACAATACGTGAAACTGGCCTTTTAATTACTTCGATTCGAGAATTGCAAAATAAAAAACAAAAGCCCTGGTGGGAATTTTGCTAAAAGCATCAGTTGTTATCCGCCAATATCAAGGTCAAATCCTTCATCCGATACATGAAGATGGAATTCGTGTTCATTGTCTTCATGCCAACGATACCAATCACGCCATTCTCTGGCGTGTACTTCTCGCCAGTGCCTATCATCACGATGCTCTCTCCATTCCCGGTCGTGATCACGCCATTCCCGCTCATGGTCTCTCCACATTTGCTCGTGGTGTGCCCGATCATGATGATCATAATCGTTAGCATATGCGACTAAAGGAAAGATACTAACAGCAACGAGTACTGTCAATAAAACAAAAATCTTTTTCATTTTAGAACACCGTCTTTCTATTTATTTGTCTTAATTATAGTGCATAATTGTGACAGAAATAAGACAGGAATTATGGACCAATACCCAGAAGAACTTAAGATGATTTTGATAATGTATAAGGTAACTATTTTTTATCCCGGGGTTAGTGCACCTTTAGCAACTGCTTTATTCGAAAAGGTTATCGCGCTTGGCATAAGAAGACAATTTAGTTTATAAAATTATCTAAATACAAATAGGGGGAAATCATGAATATACGGAATGCAAAAATGGAGGACTTTAACGAGTTTATTTGTTATTTATCTTCTCAGCAAGCTCGTTCAGATATGTCCATCGCTCCAACAGCTCACCCAGCCGCTTTTCTAAATTTTCCTGAGCACCCGCCAACTCCTGCAAAAGTTCGAAATTGCTGCCGGCAGCATTAATAGAGGCAGCAACGTCCCGCAATTCCTGTTCAACGCCACTGATAATATCATCAATTTGTTCATATTCCCGCTGTTCTTTGAACGTAAATTTCAAGGGACGTTCTTTAGCCTTTTCTGTGACCGCTGGCTTAGCAACTCCGGCGGTTTTCACTTTTTCACCTGGGTCTGCTGCTGATAATCTGAATTTTTCTTGATAGTCTGAATAGCCGCCAACATATTGGCGAATCGTGCCGCCACCTTCAAACGCAAAAATCTTTCCCACAACCCTGTCCAGGAAATACCGGTCATGGGATACGGTAATTACCGCTCCCGGGAAATCATCCAGATAATCTTCAAGAATGGTTAAGGTCTGAATATCTAGGTCGTTCGTAGGCTCATCCAACAGCAAGACATTTGGTGCTCCCATCAATACTTTCAGCAAAAACAGCCGGCGTTTTTCACCGCCGGATAACTTGGCGATAGGCATCCATTGAAGCATGGGCGGAAACAGGAACCGTTCCAGCATTTGCGCTGCGCTGACAGTACTGCCGTCGGCCCCGGATATGATATGGGCTTCTTCTTTGATGTAATCAATCACTCTTTGTTGTTCATCCATATCACTGCTTTCCTGTGAGAAATAGCCTATCTTTACAGTCTGGCCAACTTCCACCTGACCGGCGTCTGGTACTAAACGTCCGGCTATAATATTCAACAAAGTAGACTTGCCGCTTCCATTAGGACCGACAATACCAACCCGGTCATCTCTTAAGATGATATAACTAAAATCCCTGATCAAAGTATCAGCCGCAAAACTTTGACAGATACGAGAAAGTTCAATAACCTTCCGCCCCAGGCGGCTGGCACCAGCCGTTAACTCCAGTGAACCGTCACTGGTTTCAGGTTTTACGGCGCTGAGCTGTTCAAACCGCTCAATCCGTGCCTTCTGTTTTGTAGTACGCGCCCTGGCTCCCCGCTTAATCCATGCCAGTTCGTTGCGCAGTAAATTTTGTCTTTTGCGTTCGCTGGCTTCCTGCAGTTCCTCACGTTCGGTCTTCAATTCCAGAAATCTACTATAGTTACCGGCGTAGGTGTATAATTTTCCTTTATCCAGCTCAATCACCCGAGTAGCAACCCGATCCAAAAAGTACCTGTCATGGGTAATCATCAACAGTGCGCCTTTCTGTTTATAGAGGTATTGCTCCAGCCACGCCACAGTGTCATTATCAATGTGGTTGGTTGGCTCATCCAGAATAAGTAGGTCGGCCGGATTAATCAAGGCACCGGCAAGGGCAACCCGTTTTCGCTGTCCTCCGGACAAAGTGCTTACATATGCCGTAAAATCGCTTATGCCCAGTCGGGTAAGAACAGCTTTAGCATCGCTTTCTAATTGCCAGGCATCACTGGCATCCATTTTTTGGGTCAGTGAGACCAGCAACTGCTGCCACTCCGTATTGCCAGGCTGTCTGCGTGCCTTAGCTAAAACCTGCTCGTAATCCATTATTAATCGCATTGCCGGCGAATTTCCCTTAAATACTTGCTCTAATACGGTAGCGTCGACGTCAAAGTCGGGATTCTGCGGCAGATATTCCACCCTTATGCCGTTGGCTTTGATAATTCTGCCGCTGTCGGCAGGTTCGATAGCGGCAATAGTTTTGAGAAAGGTGGATTTACCAGAGCCATTAACACCAATCAGGCCGATTTTATCACCTTCGTCAATACCAAAAGTAACGTTCTGGAATAAAACTCGCTCACCATAACTTTTTCCTATGTTCTCCAGAGATAATAAATGCATGTTTCAGTCCTTCTTCTTATGATTTTTTTAAGTAAACCTCAGGGATACGTCTAACCGCAGAGGACGCAGAGGACACAGAGGGATATTGTTATTCATTGCATTCGGTTGCTGCTTTCATAACTCAATATATTTCACTTAATAGTTAGTGTGCCAACCCTTATTCCCGGCGCGATAAATATCGCGCCGTTCCACTCTGTGTCCCTCTGTGTCCTCTGTGGTTCAAAAACCATCAGCAATTTTTGCCTACACCAAGACTTTCTGATCATTTCACCTCAATAAATATCCTTTCGAGGATGAGTTGCAGAGCTGCCGCAAACTTTTGATCATCTTCTGCGGTTCGCTTCTTTGGCCCTTTCGTTCTCCCGCCGCCCCGGCGAAGTTTTGCCTTTACCTCACGCTCTTCCAATAAAAATTCAATTTTATCAGGACAATATTCCCATCCGGCCTGATTGAGACAGAAAGCATCTTTTCCCAGTATCATCGCCGCCAGCCCCCAGTCCTGGGTGACAATGATATCCCCAGCTTCAGTCAGATTTATTATCTTTATATCTGCTTCCTGGCTTTCGCCGCCCACAACTACATGGTTATC
This sequence comes from Bacillota bacterium, assembly GCA_023434855.1. The sequence goes on from JAEYSJ010000325.1 coordinate 37,298, forward strand.
TGATTCAATATTGTGGTTAAAGCTTGCCACGGTCCACACCGGAATAGCATACTCCCGGCTGAGTTTACGGCACATCCGGAGAACAGTCTTGGGGCAAGCGTCCGCATCTATTAATATTTTCATAGCATTTTTTCTTCTGTCCTTCCGCATTTCTCATAAAGTTTTTGGTAAAATCGCACGTACATTACTCATATTAAAAGAAAAATCCCCGACTATGTCAAGGATTTTTCTGCTAACTTTTTTATCATCTTACCCTAACAATTTACCACGCTAACGTTTTTCCCTGTTCAGCTAACTTAAAGCCCATATCCCGGATATTCCCGCGACATTCTACGATATTGTCGCCATAATGAGTCAAATATATCTTACTCCGATATTCTTTCACGTAGAAATCGGCCATCTGGTTAAGTCCGGGATGAGATTCACTGGGTACCGGATTAGTATTGCAATCATGGAAGATCGCAATTGTTTCCGGCTGAGCAACAATATGTGCCAGTGGCGAAGCCTGCAGGTTGCCGATATCTCCGGTAAACAGTATTCTTGTAACTTTACCGGTATTACTTACACGTCTTAATCCCAGCATATAGTTACTTGTCACCTGCGCGTGCAGGCCAACGGTAGAATAGTATTCGAGCCAATAGCCGCATTCCCCCGTTTGGCACATAAACGTCTCAGCTGCCGCCTCCTTGACTGTGAAGTAAAACTCAGGTATCACCCCATGCAAAGCAAACATACTTTTTAAAAGCTCTCTTTGATCAGGCATAACATAAATGCTTGGCGTACATTTGTAAATATAGCGGCAGCGCTGGGCCAATTCCTCTAAGCCACCCACATGGTCGGAATGAAAATGGGTCAAAGCGATTGCATTAACTGCATCTGCCGTGTATCCCGCCTTAGGTAAGCTATAGCGCAAGGTTGTGCCTGCATCAATAAGCAGCCGGTAACCCCCCGGCAATTCCACAATATAATTCGAATGATAAAACAGGTCACTAAACGCTCCACCTACTCCCAGTACGGTGACACGCATAGGTACGCCCCCATTCTTTATACTTTTGGCAAACCGGCCAAATTGGCCTGGATATCACAATCCTCACAGGGAACATCCTCCATGCCGCCGCTGATATAATTATCATAGGCAGTCATATCAAAATGACCATGTCCTGATAAGCAGAACAGAATTGTTTTCTTTATGCCCTCTTCCCTGGCTTTGAGCGCTTCCATAATCGCACCCTTGATCGCATGGGATGATTCGGGTGCTGGAATAATTCCCTCGGCCTTGGCAAAAAGGACAGCAGCTTCAAACACATCTTTTTGATTGTATGCCTGGGCTTCCAGGTAACCGTCATGGTACAGTTGACTAACCAATGGTGACTCACCATGATAGCGTAGTCCGCCGGCATGAATTCCTGACGGCATAAAATTATGTCCCAGCGTATACATCATCGTAATCGGGGTCAATTTGCCAAGATCACCATAATCGTAGGCGAATGCGCCGCGGGTGAGGGTTGGACAGGCAGTGGGCTCAACGGCCACGGCACGGATTTTGCCGCCGGTGAATTTCTCTTTGATAAACGGGAACGCAATGCCTGCAAAATTACTGCCGCCGCCGCAGCAGCCAACGACAACATCAGGGTAATCATCGGCTTTTTCCAGCTGTTTCTTAGCCTCTAATCCAATTACTGTCTGATGCAATATTACATGATTCAGCACACTGCCTAACGCATAATTAGTATCACCGCGACTCGCAGCATCCTCTACCGCTTCTGAGATTGCCAGTCCCAGACTTCCCGGCGAATCAGGGTCGATTTGCAAAACCCGGCGTCCGGCCTCGGTACGTTCAGACGGACTTGCGATAACTTCTGCTCCGTATATTTGCATAAAGGAGCGGCGGTACGGTTTTTGTTTATAACTAATTTTTACCATATATACCGTACATTCCAAGCCGTAGAAACTGCATGCCAGGCTTAAGGCGCTGCCCCACTGCCCGGCCCCGGTTTCCGTAGCCAGCCGCTTAATTCCCGCCATCTTGTTATAGTAAGCCTGAGGAATAGATGTATTAGCCTTATGACTGCCAGCGGGACTGGCACCCTCATACTTGTAGTATATCTTTGCCGGTGTATCCAGGGCTTTTTCCAGTTCATAGGCCCTAATTAGAGGAGTAGGCCGCCAAATCCGGTATTTGTCGACAACTTCATCCGGAATATCGATCCACCGGTCCTGACTGACTTCCTGTTTGATAAGTTCCATAGGAAAGATTGGCGCCAAGTCATCGGGTTTTACCGGCTGTTTAGTAACCGGATCAAGCGGCGGCTGAAGCTTGTTTGGCATATCAGCCTGAATATTATACCACTGGCGGGGAATCTCCTTCTCCCCTAGTATGATCTTTTTCTCGGAATTAATAATAATCTCTCCTCTCATATTCCCCGGCATTTATCAGTTTTTCTGCGACGCTATACGCTCGGCGATTCCGGTTTCTTTTACTATTTTAGTGAGACGTACGGTCTCGTTGCTCCATTTTTCGCTGAATTCCTGCGGCCCCAGATATTCAACTGTCATCCCCAGATCTTGCATATTCTTTTTTAATTCGGGGTCATTATAAATTTCCTTAAATCCTTCGGCCAATCTGGTCTTAATATTCTCAGGAAGGCCCTTAGGCGCCGCCACTCCGTACCACATAGCAAAGACAACGTTTAACCCTTCTTCTTTAAAAGTTGGTACATTCTTAAAATCAGGATCGGTCAGTCGCTGTTCCGCTGAAATTGCCAGCACTTTTATTTTCCCACTTTTCACTTGTTCTTTTATTGCCGAAGGGGTTGTAACCATAAGTTGAACATGTCCCCCTAAAAGAGCTGCAGCCGATTCTGATTCTCCCCGGAATGGAACTTGTGTAATATTAATATCGGCTTCTTTAGCAAACATCTCTGCCACTACATGGAGCGACGTTCCCAAACCCGAGTGCGCATATTTTATTTCGCCTGGGTGCTGTTTAGCATAATTGATTACATCATTAATATTTTGCCAAGGCTGATCTGTGCTTGACGCTATTACTATCGGTAAAGAAATCCCCTGAACAAGAGGATCTAGTGCTGTAGGATAATGATATCTTGTCGGCCCGAAAAGTGGTTGCAAAATCACGGCGTTAGCGACAACACCAATAGTATAGCCATCAGGTTTTGCTCCGGCAAGCTCATTCCAGCCGATTGTGGCTGCCCCGCCGGGTATATTTAGAACTACCAGCGACTGTCCAAGGTGCTTTACCGCTGCTTTCTCCATCGCCCTCGCCATCATATCCGTACTTCCACCGGCTGCGTAAGGAACAATTATCGTAATCGGTTTGGCTGGGTAATTTTCTGTAGTATTAACCGGTTTATCATTCCTATTGCCGCATCCAGCAATCATTACTGACATAATTAGCAACCCCGCAACCGACAACAGGGCAACAATCCTCTTCATGACACCAATACCTCCCTTTTACTTATTATTTACAACGGCCTTCTTCCAGCCATATTTTAATTTCCATCCCCATCTGGCAATATTGCATAAAATCAGCGCAATCCCAATAGCAAGAATGGCACCGGAAATAGGTCGCATAAATAAAGACCATACATCGCCGTTGCCAATAATTAACCCTTGTGTTAAGCCTATTTCCAATGTCGGTCCTAAGATAAGTCCAATTGCCAATGGTGCCGGTTCATAACCTGTCCTTTTCATAAAGAAGCCCAACAAACCGAAAACAACCAGCAGCCATAAGTCAAAAATGCTGTTGTTAAGGGAATAAGCACCGGCCATGGTAATCATTATGACAACAGGCATGAGAATATTTATCGGGGTTTTCAGAATGTAGGCAAATATGCCTACAAGCGGTAAATTAATAATGAGCAATAATACATTACCGATATACATGCTGGCGATAAGACCCCAAAAAAGATCAGGATGCTGTGTTACTAAAGTGGGGCCAGGGATAATTCCGTGAATCATGAAAGCACTTAATAAAATGGCATCTGCCGGCGAGAATGGCAGTCCTAATGACAATAGCGGGATCATTGTCCCTGAAGCGGCAGCATTATTGGCAGACTCCGGCCCGGCGACACCCTCAATTGCGCCCTTGCCAAACTCTTCCGGCCACTTACTTGCCTTCTTCTCCATAGCATAGGACACAAAAGTAGAAATTGTCGCCGACGGCCCCGGCAACAAGCCCACGAGAAAGCCGATGATCCCCCCCCGAAAAATCGGTGCAACGGAACGACGCCACTCCTCCTTATTGGGATATAGTTCCCGAAACCGCACTGCTTGCAAACTAATTTTCTCCTGCGGCCGGATCATAGTGTCAAGCACTTCACTTATGCCAAACAGGCCCATGGCCACAATTGAAAACTCCACACCCCGCTGCAGCTCGTCAATATTAAAAGTAAACCGGCTGATACCGGTTAAGCTGTCCAGACCAACCGTCCCCAGGATAATGCCCACGGTAGCCATCAAAGCCGATTTTAACATTGATCTGCCTGTTAAATTAGTAAGGATTAACAATCCTAACAACGCAATAGCAAAATACTCCGGCGGCCCAAACACCAGCGCGGCATTTGCCAGCATCGGCGCAAAAAATGTCAGCCCCACTACACCAATTGTACCGGCAATAAAAGAGCCGATGGCAGCAACAGCCAGGGCGGCACCCGCCCGCCCCTTTTTTGCCATGGCGTAACCATCTATACATGTGATCACCGACGACGCTTCCCCGGGAACGTTTAAAAGTATCGATGTAGTCGAACCGCCATACATCGCACCATAATAAATTCCGGCAAACATTATTAGTGATGAGGTTACATCAAGGTTAAAGCTTAACGGCAGCAGTAGTGCGATAGCTCCTACCGGTCCAATTCCCGGCAATACCCCAACCAGGGTCCCAATAATAACACCAACTGTACAAGCCAATAAGTTTACCGGCGAAAAACTGATATAGACCCCATGCATCAGCAAATTCAAGGCTTCCACGATTATTCCTCCAGCTACGGCAGATTGGTGCCCAGACACCTCTCAAAGACCAGGTAAAACCCAATAGCACTTCCGGCCGAAATAGTACAAGGATAAATCCATCCTGATGTATTACTCACTTTAAGTAAATAGAACATGATTATAAATGTGGCAATCTTATAACCGGTAATTTCTAGAAGAATTAAATACATTATTAGGCCAATTACAACGAAAACAAACTTTCGCCAGTTAATTGCATCCGTTTCCTCGATTTTCTCTTGCAGCATTTCGCTGATAGTAACAACAAGGGATAATATAAGTGCCGCAATTCCTGAAAGGATTGGCAAGAATCCGGCTTTAGGCGCAGCAAATGCGCCAAATGATAGTTTCCCGGCAAAAAAAATATAGATACTGCTAAAAAGCAAGAAGAAAATTGATATCGCTTTTTCCGTCATGCCCCATCCACTCCGTTAGCTTCTTCAGAGATATAATTGCAGTTAAACGCGATTGTAAAACTAGTTCCTTTGCCAAGCTCACTCTTCACAAAAATTGACGCCCCATGGCGGTGGACAATTCGATAGCAAATTGCAAGACCAAGGCCGACACCATTTTCTTTGGTGGTAAAAAACGGAGTTCCCAGCTTATCTAAAAGTTCGAATGGGATTCCGACTCCCTGGTCCGCTATGGACAGCAATACCTTAGACTGATAGTTTACAGTGCTGATTTTTATTGTCCCTCCTTGGGGCATAGCTTCTATCCCATTCCTTACCATATTCAGGAGGAGCTGGCGCACGCAGTTTTCGTCAAGCCGTACAACGGGAACGGGTTCTAAGTTTAATTCTATCTGGCAATCGTAGCGATGAGCGTCTGCCTGGATTAAGGGAAAGACTTCCGAGATTAGAGCATTTAGATCACTGTCCCGGAAATTCATAGCTTTATTTTTAGCCAGGGACAAAAACTCAGTGATAATGCTATTGGCACGGTCCAACTCTTTAATCATAAGCGCAAGCTGTTCCTTGTAAGCCTTAAAGACTTCCTTATTGCCCATGTATTGGAGAAAGCCTCTAACTGTCGTCATTGGATTCCGCACTTCATGACCGATACTGGCAGCCATTTCACCAATAATGTTCAATCTGTCCAGACGGGCCATCTGTTCCGTCTGTTCACTTATATATTTTAATACAGGAGTAAGTTCAGAAATTTTGCTTTCGAAATTCTTAGCGCGTCCTGTAAGAATTGCCTCAGCAAATAAATTGAGATCTTTGGTAAGCTTGATGAGGGTATCCTGCAACAGCATAATAACAATTAACAATCCAATAAAACAGCCCAGCAAAGCTTTTATTGTTCGCCGCCACAACTCGGCTTTGACCATATCTAAGTTGATGCAAGCAAAAGCATACCCGGTAATTTGACCATTGCTGCTGATAGGCCTCACATGAAAAAGTATTGGCGCGCCATACCATACTATCGAGTTGTCCATTTGGCCCAACCTGGCAGTATTTCTTTCATTTATACCCTCGCTCAGACCTGGGATATCAGTAGCAAGCAATGAACTGTCAAAATCGGGACCAATAGCCACTATCCTATGGTGATGCTCGGAATATATCCCATACTTTATCACATTTGAAGGTATTAGTATTTTTGCTAAGATAGGCTGAATCTCTCTGTTAACAGCCATGACTTGCTCATCTAGCGATTTTTCTGCGGCACCACGCCTTTTTGCTATTTCCCTAAATGAGCTGTCAGGCATTTCGTTAGCAAGAAAAGCAGTTATCGTCTCAAGCTGAAAGGCATACTCAGTTTTTCTTTCCTGTAATGATATCCATTGGCTATATGCTGTAATAATGAGCATGAATATCGACACAATACAGATAAGTTTTATATTCAACCTGGTTGTTAGATTAAACTTCTTCATTTGCAATCAGTCTTTCACCTTATTTTTTAATTTTCTGGTCGAAATATCAAAAACTTTGTAATAATATATAACATACAATAATATCTATAAAAATTTCCTTATTTTAAAAATTTTGTTTAATGCTGTATTCTTTATTTATGGGGCAAATTCCTTTATTTTTCCTGGAATTAGTGCACTTTTATACGTTTGTTTTTCATTAATTTATACGTTTACTTTTCATTTAAATGATTAGGATAATTTTGGTCCATGCAATATTCTTCATTTTATGGTAAACTGAAGGCGGACGCATTTAATTTATGAATAAGGAGCGATGATTATTACAACTAAGAAGGGAATTATTTTAGCATTTCTTGCCTTCTCACTAGTTTCTTATCAGCCTGCGCCCGCTCACGCCAGTTTCTTCTTATTTAATATCATTCATGATATTTTTACCTGTGGGCAAAAAAATACCGGACAACAGTCCGAAGCCCAACATAATACCATTGCAAAGAACGGAACCCACGGCGAAGAGGTAATAATTGTCCAGCAATATCTGATTAAAGCAAAATATCTTAGCGGGACACCTGACGGCGTATACGGCTCCCGAACCATTGAAGCGGTCAAGGCATTTCAGAGAGATTCCGGTTTAACGGCAACTGGAGCTGTTGATACCAGAACTATGAACGCTTTAAAAAACGCCCGTATGGCTAGTACCCGCACAAGCGATTTCTCTTCTCCCAAATCTTCACCTTCCCGCCCTGCGTATTACCCTAGTCCACCCAATACCGGAATTCCGTCGTATCTTTACACAATCCCGGTAATTGCAACAGCCTACACAAGGTATGATGAAGGCTGTGGTGAATATACATATCGAGGTAGCTACCTGCGGCGCGGCCTGGTAGCAGTTGATCCGAACATAATACCGCTTGGCACAAGGCTTTATGTACCTGGCTATGGTGATGCATTGGCTGATGATATCGGCGGCGCAATACAGGGCAACCGGATTGATCTGGCAATGGATACACTTGATGAGGCCTTTGACTATGGGCGCCGGGAAGTAACTGTATATGTTCTGCCCAAAGCGTAAAGGTTTCCAGATAAAATGGCCTGAACCCTGGTTTAATAAAATCGGGGTTCAGGCCATTTCCCTGCCAACAGTTATGCTGGGCAAAATTTTCCGTTAATACATAGCATTTTCCAGTATAGTATAATATAATAAATAATAATTATTATTTATTAATAGGGGGCCATTGAATTGTCAACAAACAATCCGATTGAAGTTAGCTGCAATAATAATAAATTTGAATGCACGGTTGCCGCTCTAATGAAACCCTTTACACGCTTCCTTAACTTCTTTTTTTGTTTATGCCTGGTAATTACCGTTCTCATGACGTTGGTAATCTTCTTTAACGATATTTATCAGATCTTTATTACCGGCAATTTTTCAGCAGGAACTATTCACGCCTTAGGCGCATTGCTAATTTTATGGACATTATCCGAGCTCTTAAATTCCGAAATTCGCCACCTGCATGGTGAACCCATCAAAGTGGGACTGTTTGTCGAAGTTGCTATTGCTGCCATGGTGCGTAAACTTCTCATTTACAGCACAGAAGGTATTTCCCTGCAAGATGGGGCAATTTATCTAGCCAGTCTGTTAGTTCTTGGAATTGTGTTTTGGCTTATCCAGCCGCGCAGGACAGTATAAAATTAGACCGCTAATTTGCAGAAAAATGTGAAAGGAAATTATAGGTTCAGTCCGGGCTGCAATCAGTCAGCAATAAAGGAAGCTTGGCCCGCATCGCCAGCGCGAGGCGACATTCGACCTCAGGCCAATCGATCAATTTCAGCCATTTTTTTATATAGGTCTCACGGTTGTTCTGATAATCAAGGTAATATGCGTGCTCCCATACATCCACTACGAGGATTGGTATTGACCCGAACTGGGTAACATTCTGGTGTTTCTCAACTGTTAAAATCTCTAAACGATTCCAGGCCGGATTCCATGCAAGTACTCCCCAGCCGGATCCTTCTACTTTGTTAGCTGCGGCAATAAATTGTTCTAAAAAAGCTTCGAAGCAACCAAAATATTTATTAATTTCCCCGGCTGTGCAGCTGCCGGGTTCCCCGCCGCATCCTTCCTGTGTCATCACTGTCCAGTAAATACTATGCAGGATATGCCCGGAACCGTTAAAGGCCAGTTCCCCCTCCCAATATTTCACTAATGCAAAATCATTGCACCGTCTGGCCTCTACCAATGCTAATTCTGCTTTGTTTAAACCCTCCACATATGCTTTATGATGACGATCATGGTGGATTTCAACCGTATTTGCACTAATAATTGGTTCAAGAGCATCATAAGGATAAGGTAATGGGGGTAATTTGTGTTTGCCTGCCGGAACATAATGTCTTAAAGTTTGCCCTAACAAACTTGAACCCTCCCAGTTTTTATTTGTCAACTTGTTATATTATATTTCGGCAGCGAATTAAAGGTGACAATAAAAACTGATAAATAAACCCTTCACTCACCAAAAATCAATTTATAATATGGCTTTTTCTTCACCCTCCCCAAATTGCGCCATAAATACATATTTCCGTTTGCTATTGCCGGAACATTCACTGTAGGGATATATGCGTGAAAAACCCGTACCGGCATACATCGGATTATCCCAGGTGTATACAAGCACTTGAAACGGTTTTGGTCCATGATGTGCTCTTATTCTTGCTATGCGCTCGTTCAGCATCAGGGTATTTATCCCTTGATGCCGCCATTCAGGCAGTACCGTCGCCCAAGACAATTCATACATCGAAAATGAACACATTGAAGGAGCCCATGCTGCGACTCCGGCAATCCGGTCATTTAACAGTACCACAATAAATCGCTGCCGAATGTATCCTTCAATATCGCCTTTTATGAAAGCCAGCATCTCTGCCTTAACACTTTTTATGCTGTCCGCATCCCATCCGCCATTTATAAAAACCGCAACCGCTTCTGCCAGCATTTTTTCTGTTAAATCTGCTATTTTTATGTTGCACTTATTCTTACAGCCAACCGGATTTCTCATGCTTAAATCCTCCACATCAAGTAAGAAAAATACTTGTATTTTGTCTTCAGGTAATGGATCAGATCCCCTATTAAAGGAAATTATTGCTCATTTTCGTTATTTTTGTTTTTTTTCCTGCTATATAGAACGAATTAAAGTTTTTGCATAGCAATCGGCATCTTACTAATTACAACTTTGCCAATATTGGACTAAATGGTAAATTTTTACTTGCCATTTCATCTGTTTTTTTTCAAAATATAAACTGGGAGAGATAAAGCAATGTGTTAAAAGAAAGGGATGATGCGACAGACTTAAATTACCAACTTAATATTTCTGCAGCATCTTCAAATAAAAAAGAAATAACCAGTATCAGGAGGCTTTATTATGACTCAAGAATCAGTTTCTAAAGTAACCCGTGAATTTCAAGCAGAAACCAAACAACTCCTCGATCTAATGATCCATTCCATTTACACCAATCGCGAGATATTCCTACGGGAACTAATCTCCAACGCTTCAGATGCCATCGACAAAATCCGTTTTGAATCTCTAACAAATCATGAACTGTTGGAGGGAGATTCCGATTTCGAAATTTTTATCGTTCCTGATGAAAACACCAATACAATTACTATATCAGATAACGGCATGGGCATGACCTATGACGAAGTTATCGAAAATATTGGTACTATAGCTAAGTCAGGCACCAAGGCGTTTCTTGAAAAATTGAAAAATGCGGGAACATGTACAGATACGGAATTAATCGGCCAATTTGGAGTAGGCTTTTATTCCGCCTTCATGGTTTCGCAAAAAGTAACCCTGATCACCCGTGCCCCGGGCCAACAAAAAGGGGTTAAATGGGAATCTACCGGAGACGGAACCTACACAATTGAAGAGTTTGACAAAGAAAACCGCGGCACCACCCTAATCCTGTCCCTTAATGAAGAATACCGCAGCCCTGAACGGCCTCAAGAAAATTTCCTGAACCGCTATACCCTGCAAAACTTAGTAAAGAAATACTCTGATTACATTCGTTATCCTATTAAAATGAACTTTGTCAACGAAGAAAAACCATGCGATTCAGAAGGAAAGGTAATCGAGGATGCACCTGCCACCCAGACGGTTGAGGTGCGTACTTTAAACTCCCAGACTCCCTTATGGGCCCGCAATAAAAACGACATCACTAAAGAAGAATATTACCAGTTCTATAAAGACCTTTTCCATGACTGGGAGGATCCGTTGGAAATTATCCATTCCAAAGTAGAAGGCGCTGTGGAATATACTACTTTATTGTTCGTTCCCTCCCGTGCACCATTTAATTTCCATCATCGCGATTATTCCTTCGGAATCCGGCTTTACTCCAAAAATATCTTTATCATGGATAACTGCCAGGATCTTCTCCCCGAATATTTAAGATTCGTGCGTGGCCTAGTCGATTCCCCCGATTTTTCGCTTAATATTTCCCGTGAACTTCTTCAACACAGCAACCAATTGAAATTGGTAGGCAAAAACTTAGAAAAGAGTGTTTTAAAAACTCTGGAAAGCCTGCTGACAAAAGACCGCCCCAAATACGAGCAGTTCTGGAAAGAATTTGGTCAGGATATTAAGGCCGGAGTGTATACCTCTTACCAAAACCGCAGTAAGTTGCAGGATTTGTTGCTTTTCCCATCTTCCCGTTCAGCCGCCGAATTGACAACTCTGGATGACTACGTGAAACGGATGCCGGACAGTCAAAAATTCATTTATTACGCCACAGGCAAAGACTACACCTCAGTAGAACGCTTACCACAAATGGAGCTTTTGCGGGAGAAAAATATTGAAGTTCTTTATTTCTTTGACCGGGTTGATGAATTTGCCATCGATGCCCTGCAGGAATATAAAGAGAAAAAATTCCAGTCAGTCAGCCGCGGAGATTTAAACCTGGATGATATTGAATCCCCCGATTCCAAAAAAGACACGGAGGAGATCTATAAGGAAAATGAGTCATTGCTCAAGGCCATCAAAGAGCAACTCAGCAGTAAGATCTCCGAAGTCAGAGTCAGCAGCCGCTTAAAGTCCAGCGCAGTTTGTCTGGTGAGCGGTGATAACGGCATCAGTCTCTCCATGGAACAAATCCTAGCAGAGATGAATAACAATACTATGTATAAAGCCAGCCGGATTCTGGAGATAAACCCAAATCATGAAGTTTTTGCCACTTTGAAAAAGCTGTATGAAGCCGATTCTTCCTCAGCGGCTTTTAAAGATTATTGCAGTTTGCTGTACGACCAGGCGCTGTTGATTGAAGGCCTCCCTCTGGAGGATCCAATCAGTTTTGCCAACAAGGTTGCCGGCTTAATGGCCCGAACCGTAAATTAACTAAGAACAGCTCAAGGAACCGTCGCACCATGGACGAGTTCCTTGAGCCGTTTTTGTATACGTATCACTAATCTGTCTCTCCGGCGCAACAGGTGTTGCGCTTTCGCCACACATACAGACAGATGCAAAAAATGAGCCAGGTTGCACCTGCCATATAGCCGGCCAAAACGTCAGTCGGATAATGGACACCCAAATAAATGCGGCTTACGCCAACTGCAATTATTAGCAAAAACATAAACAGTAAAACAACCAGCCGCCAAATCCATGAGTTAATTTCCCGACTGAACAAAAAAGCCAGCATTCCATAATAACAAAGAGATACCATTGCATGACCACTGGGAAAACTATAGCCTGTTTCGTATACAACCGGGGCCATATCGGGTCTGGCCCGCTCGAAGACATGCTTGAGAAGCAGATCCAATACTCCCCCTCCGCCAAAGCATATCGTCAAAGCAAGTACTTCCGTCCATTTCCGGTACAAAGCAAACAACAGAAATATTATTGCTGCTAAACCGCTGTAGTATAGTCCATATCCAAAGCTTGAGATGATTATCATAACCTGATCTAGTCCCGGATTGGCAAAATAACGGACTGCAAAGATAATTACATTATCAAAAAAATCCATTGTGTGCTTAAATAAAGTATGCCAGGCTAAATCGGCAAACAAAACCAACGTGATGCCAATGCAAAACAAGGCAGCCAAAGAATATAATACCGGCCATCGTTTAAGCGACATAATAGCCCAGGTGTAGAAGGGCGAATTTCTAAACCGCTTCCATAAGAACCTGGCAGCCAATGCAAGCAAAAATAAAAAAATTATTCCGAGAAAAAGTATTGACCAAAAAACAATTCCTATGCCAGGCAGTATATGGGGAGCAATAGCCAGTACGACATTACTGGTATATGCCCCTTTCTGCAGAACAGCCTGACCTCCTATTACAAGCGCGATACCTTCGATATTAGCACTGGAAAGAGCTACAAGGTTTCCGTGCACAATTACTATGCCTTTGGTAACCTTTCCTGCTATAACAGCATCACCGTTTGCCAAAAGCAGTCGCCCAACAACTTGACCCGGTAAAACCTCAACGCTCTGTTTCGTGATAATATCGGGATATATAGACTTTTCCTCTTCCTCGGCAAACATGACATTGTTGCCCAGCAAATAAAGCAACAATATCACGGCAATTATCTTATATACGCCGTAGCGCTTTGCGGCAATACTTTTCATAAAAGCAATGCTCATTTATATACTTCCTTCAATAATGTCGGTTTCCGCAAATCAGCACATTCACAGATTTGCCTGTCATCCAGCCGGTTAATTGTATCTAAGAGAATATTCCCAATCTTGCCCGCATCTTCATAAAAAATCTGGCTCAGTTCACCATGGTCCCAATCTTGTACAACGCCTTCACCGTAATTGACAACAGTATATAATCCGGCATAACAGGCGCCGATTTCCCGGGCCAGATAAACCTCAGGACAAATGCTTTGTCCGACAATATCGGCATGGCCCTTCAACATCGCCACTTCCGCGGGACTTTCAAAATGACGTCCGTCAGTTACGGCGTAAACACCACGGCGAAACACCCGGTTTAATGGCCTTTTCTCCGCTGCACGGATTAATTCCTCCCGTAACTTAGGACAAAGAGCATGCCGCATGATTAAAAGATAATGCCCCTCCAAACCAACATCCTTGCGCATCGACTGGTCAATATAGTCCGAGGCCACCACAACATCACGAGTGTCCAGCAAGTGATTTACCGAGCCAACACCACCTTCTGCCAGTATCTTTTTGACACCCGCTTCCCGGAAAAACCAGAAAATTTGGCGTGAGGCGTCAGCACGGCTAACCCCGCTGCGCCATCCGTGCATCCGGCAGGTCAGAACATTTTTTTTACTGAGCCGGAACAAGATGAACGTCGGAGTCTGTCCATAGGGCGTCTCAAACACCATATCTCGTTGTACTACTTCCACATCATCGCGGTGCAGTGCTTCGGGAAAGTCCATGGATAAAGTGCCTGATCCTCCGATAATAGCAATGCTTGCCTGCGGAATGGCGCTCATACAAATCCTCCCATATCTTTTAAAAAAGTTTCAGAACCTCATACATAGTATTCCGCTGTGCGGGAATTTTTCCTGCAGCGCGGATTATATCCGTCATTTTATCAATTGACATCTGATAAGCGGTGCCAGCAGCCCGGACAACGTTTTCCTCGAGCATGATACTGCCAAGGTCATTGGCCCCAAAAGCCAGTGTCAATTGACCGATCGACTGCCCCTGCGTCACCCATGACCCCTGTAAATTGGAGATATTATCAAGGTACAGCCGGGCTACGGCTAAAGTGCGCAGGTAATCCCAGGCAGTCGTTTTCTCGCCACCCAGCTC
>JAEYSJ010000077.1 GCA_023434855.1 Bacillota bacterium
GGATTATGCTGTGTATGCTGCCGGTTATCGGCTTTCAGATTATAAGTTCTAACTATTTCCAGGCGGTTGGTAAGGCCGGGCAGGCAATCTTTCTGAACATGTCGAAACAAGTCCTGCTCATGCTGCCTTTGATACTAATTTTGCCAAGGTTCTTCGGACTAAAGGGTGCTTGGTTGGCCGGACCGGTAGCAGATATATTATCATCCCTGCTGACAGGCACATTTTTATTTTGGGAACTTAAAAAACTCGGCAAATTGTAAATTTATTACTTGTTATGAGTACAATGCTTGGAAATTTCAGAGGAGAATTATGATTAACATCGAATTAATCTTAATTAACATCTGGTTTGCGAAATTATATAAGTTGCCGGGGCACAGGCCAATCCTAACAATACTATAATGTCAACCAGAAGATTTCATATAATAATGGTTTATATGCCATATTATAATTTTATGAGGTGATGCTATGTTAGTAGATAAAACAGTTACTGAATTTGCGGATGAACTTGCTTCTAATGCTCCAATGCCTGGCGGAGGTGGTGCTGCGGCTTTGGCCGGAGCGCTGGGTGCGGCTCTTGGATTGATGGTGTGCAATCTTACTGAGGGTAAAGAGAAATTTGGCTATTGTCAGAAAGAAGTTGGAGAAATAAAACAATTAGGCATACAATTAAAAAATGAATTGACCCGGTATGTGGATGAAGATGGTCTTTCCTTCATGAAAGTGATGAAGGCATATAAACTACCCCAAAGTACCCCGGAGGAACAGGCAGACAGGAATGTTGCCATTCAGGCTGCGATTAAAAACGCTGCCCATGTTTCATTAAAAGTAGCCGACTTATGTCTGGAAGTTATGCGTCTGGCTGCCAAAATCATACTTGTCGGCAATCCCAATGCCGCCAGTGAAGCAGTGGCATCAGGCGTAGTAGCCTTTGGTGGTTTGCAGGCGGCGGTATGTACTGTCAATATTAATTTATGTGCCATTAAGGATCAGGGGTTTGTGTCAGAAATTAAAGGTAAAGTAAATCTGATGCTGGACCGGGCAAAACAAATAAACGAACAGATTTTGGCCGATGCGGACAAAGTGATTGTCTGTCCTGTTTCCTGATGTATTTTGAGGGTGGCGGCCTGTCTGTAGACAAAATATTTGTTTATGGCACTTTGATGAGTGGTATGAGCAATTACCATGTTATACGGCCATTTATTAAAACAGTCAAGCCCGCCAAGATGAAAGGCATACTGTATGATTTACCTTTAGGTTATCCGGCGATGGTGGATGGCGAAGGTACGGTGCTTGGCGAAATAATGGAAAGCAATGACATTGAGAGTGCGTTGGCGATTTTGGATGAACTGGAGGAATACTATGGTCCGGGTGCCCTTGGTAATGAATATATTAGGGTTATCCGGGAAGCTGAATGCAACGGGGAAAAATATAATACCTTTGTTTATCTATGGGCGAAACCGATGCAGTTGGATGAACTAGGGATTTTATTGACTAATGGGGATTGGAAAACTATCATGGAAAAGTGACTACACCTATAGACGGCAAAAATGACTGGAATTATTTCAATGATAACTTCAGTCATTTTTTAACTTTTAATGAGGTGGTATAATATGACTGATATTGTACTCCGCAGTCTGACAACGGTGTCTGAGTTAGAGGCCATGCAGAAATTGGAACAAGAAGTATGGCAGATGACATCGCCTGTGCCGCTGCATCAAAGCCTGACGGTGGCGAAAAACGGTGGCATAATAATAGGTGCTTATCAGGGGGATACTCTTGTCGGTCTGCTGTATAGCTTTCCCGGCTGGCTTAATGGTGAAGCCTTTCTCTGTTCGCATATGCTGGGCGTGCGGGAAGGATTGCGCCATCGCGGTCTTGGTGCCAGGCTTAAACAGGCGCAGGCTGAAGCGGCCAGACTGGCAGGATATCCGATGATAACATGGACCTATGATCCGTTGGAGACCGCCAACGCTTATTTAAATATCGGCAAACTGGGCGCTGTTTGCTCAACATATATGGCCGACTGTTATGGTAATATGCCAGACCCGCTAAATAAAGGTCTGCCTTCCGATCGTTTCAAAGTGGCATGGTGGCTTCATCACCCAAAACCAACTATACCACCGTATCAGGAAACCAGCCTGATTGACTGGCGGTTGATGGATAATGGCCTTGTCGAACCTACAGGGGTTAACCATGAATTTTCCGGAGGGCGGGCCATCTTAAAAGTAGCGGTACCAGTAGATTATCAGAGCATGAAGCAGCAGGATATTGCACTGGCCAGGGTTTGGCGTCAAATATCCGGCAAGGTTTTTGCCGAAAGTTTTGCTGCCGGCTGGGTGGTAGCAGGCTTTAGATTGGGCGATCATGCCGTACATGAATACCTGCTCTGCCGGCGGGAGGAATTGGCGCTGCCTGAGTTGCCCTGGGATAGGGGGAAAGAATAAAGATGCAATTGCAGGCTATAGTTTTACGGACGCTTAAGATGCGCATGAAATCGCCGTTTACTACCAGTTTCGGCACAGAATGGGACAAAGATTTTATTTTAGTGGAAGTGCGAAATAAAGATGGTCTGAGCGGCTGGGGTGAGTCGGTAGCTATGTGTCAGCCGCTGTATAATGAAGAAACGGTGGGTACTGTCTGGCTGATGCTTAAGG
>JAEYSJ010000212.1 GCA_023434855.1 Bacillota bacterium
GAAATTAGGTGGGTAGTCTGTACGATATTTTAATCTATCAATTGGCTTTACATGGTCGGCTTAAAATTGCAACTAAGCCACTATATACAATGTTGTCATTTCAACAGCATACCCCAAGTTCACTAGAGGCTGGAGGCTTGCTTATTGGGCGATACCTTTTGGATTGTGATGATGTTATCGTAGATCAAGTAACTGTTCCAATGGATGGAGATGTACGGGAACGATGCTTTTTTAAAAAAAGCACGATCAACCATCAAAGGATACTGGAAAGTATATGGGAACAGAGTAACGGAACTGCTAATTATATCGGGGAATGGCATACACATCCTGAAAAAATACCAAATCCTTCTGGACATGATTTTGATCAGTGGCGGAAGGTATTGAGAGAAACCAAGACTGACCAATCAGCAATAATCTTTATGATCATTGGAACAGTTGAGATTAGAATATGGCAAGGGATGCGTAGATCGGGCAAAATTATGGAACTTTTCGCAGAGTGAGGAGGATGAAATAATGGCACGTAAGGCAAGTACAAAAACCGGCAAGAGTAATGGAACTGCTTCGCGAAAATCTTTATCTGAGAGAGATAATCTTGTGCTTTGGGTCGCCTCTGGTGGAAGGTGCGCAATCCCAAATTGTAATAAAAATCTATTATTTGAAGAAGATGGCGGCTTAGTCATTAACTTGGCAGATAAAGCTCATATTATAGCGCATAGCGCACAAGGGCCACGCGGAGAAATTAGTTTATCTAAATTTAACCTAACAGATGAAGATTTAGATGGAATTCGTAATTTAATGCTGCTATGCAAAGATCATCATAAGATAGTGGATGCTTGTCCAGAAAAATATTCAGCAGAAATGTTGTTTGAATGCAAAAAAAATCATGAAGCAAGAGTTAAAGCGTTGTTTGATGATAAAAACACCTCTCTTGCTGTCATACATAAATCAATGGATGATACTCCGGTTAATATTAAGCTTGCTGATACTGAAGATGCGCTAATACTTGGTAAAACCGAATACCGAGAGAAATTTGAAGATTTTACTTCGGAAGGCTGGGAGTCGGCCAAAATTCGGACCAAGCAATTTTATGATCAAGTAAAAAATAATGTTGCACTTAATGATTATGCCGGTCTTGCAGTGTTTCCTCTTTCGCATATTCCTTTATTGATTTATCTTGGATTTCTTATTGGTGATAAAATTCCAGTTAATACATTCCAATATGAAAGAAATAAGCAGCACTGGGTAGGGTGCAATCTAAATGGAAAAAGTCGTTTGGAAGATTTGAATATAGAAATTCAATCTAGGGGGACTAAGAAGCTAGTTGTATCTATATCTGCCAGCTCAAGGGTTCATCGAGAAGATATCGTCGAAGCGCTAGGTGTTAACCTGGAAAATGTGGATGAACTTCATATTTCAGTTGATGATCCTGCAATTGATCGGGTCCTTTATGTTGAAGAAAATAAGCAAGTCCAAACTGCATTTAAACAAAATATTGAAAAGCTTCATGGAGTTAATCGTTATGAGGAAATTCATTTATTTGCCGCAATTCCTGCAGGCTTAGCACTGGAATTGGGGCGGTCAATTAATTCTAATATGTGGTGTGAAGTTTTTGTGTATCATTTTAGATTTCGAGAAAAACCAAAATATCAGTTTGCTTTTAAGATATAGTTGTCATGTATTTTAGTGTATCTTTCAAACCATAATGCTGGATGATATTTCCCAAGCAGGCGTTTTTGTATATATGTTAGAAGAAAGATAATGAGATCAACGAATAGAATAGGTGCGGTAATAGATCAAGAAATGAGGTGTCGAAGTGCCAAATATTAATGAAGTCATCACAGCAATAAATATGATAAAAAATAATTTGACGAGGATTAATTTATACTTTCTGGAAAAAAGATCATCAGGCGGGCAACCGGTATTCAAAAGCTATACTCCGCTAATTAATACTAGGTTAAATGCGGAATTGGGCAATGCTTGTCTTGATTATCTCAGTACTGTTTTGACGGGAAAGGAAATAGTGGACTTCGATCCTCTCTGCTATGCTGAAGATACTGTCGAAACTATAAATTCTGTAGAGATCCCATGTCTTACTCCCATGTTAGAGGCCATGCAAGCTGGCAGTACACAAATGTTGAATTTTGACCAAGTGAGTCCCTCAAAAACGATTGGATATTGCCTAACAATGACAGGTGATAGTGGTCAATCAATTTCTATCTTTAAAAAGTATTCGTATACTAAGGTTCTTCGGGGAACAAAGTGGAATATGTATTTTCATGAAGGTGCACTCACGAAATTTGAAGATAATGTAATTTCCATTGATGAGAGGGCAGATGCAATTTTATTTGATGGTTATATATATGTATTGAATCGATATTATTTTGAATCATTTTTTAGTTATACAGACTGTTATCATAGTGTACTGGAAAGTGCATTGGATGAATTGGAGAATCAGGAACTTATTGAAGGGTTCGAATTATTTAAAGCATCCTGTGTTGATAAAAATAAAATTGCTAAAAAGTTCACGAAAATTATGAAAGAGAACGGATTGCAGACATTTTTGGATAATATGGAGCGGATCCCGGACATAATTGACGAATATGATTTAAATATTACCTTTCGGGATAACAAGTTAATTTATGAAGATGAAACTAATTTGCCGGAAATATTAAAATTACTTTCCAATGATTTTGTATTAGCAGCCTTAGACGGACGACGTTATGAATCTTTGAAGAAAAAGCCACTATGATGCAAATCCTATGTTCTTTTGCTTGCATTATTAGTACATAGAGAAGGAGGAGAGGGGCGTGTTAAGTCTTTTTAGTAAGATAGTCTTATTTGGACTTTCATATTCACCACTATTAATTGTGATTGCCATAGAGAATTATCCCTGTTGGAAGCCTGCAGTGCTGGCGGCTGGGGTAATTTGTTTGTTTTCATACTTTACGTGGCAGATACTCCAAAAGGTAAAACAATTTAATACGTATCCTCTTCGCATTGATGATGTAAAGATAGACAATCACGACGCTGTTACGAACTATCTTTTCATCTACGTAATACCTCTTCTAGGGCTAGATTTCTCCAATGCCAAAAATATTGCGGTAGTTATATTTCTTGTAATTTTAATAGGATATTTATATATAAAGAACGACATGATCTACATTAATCCAGTTTTAAATATATTATTTGGGTATAACATCTACTTAATATCGAGTGAAAGCAGAAAAGTGATATTATTAAGTAGAAGAAAGAATGCAGATATGAACCGTATTCATTATTGTAATGCTTTTATGATTGCAGATAATCTATATTTGGAAGAGCATCAGATGGTTAATTAAAAGGTGTTCGTATAGCTTGTGGAATGTATCTGGTGGTTATGGTTTGATGCGTCATATGGACATATGTGTGTGGTGATATGGTTTATCCCTGGGTGTTTAGGTTAAAAAATAAGACCCGCCTAAATGTGGCGGGTATCGCAGCTTATAAGAATGTATTTTTATAGAGGACCATTACGGGACTTTGCAAGTCTTATAAAATAATGTTATTGCGATTCGGGCAGTTTTTACTTATATAAGATTTGGTAGAGCTTATGATGTTAGCTATTGACTAACATACAATAATTGTACAACATTGCCGCTGAAAAGTTCCGTAACGGTCCGTGATGAAATATAACGACTTTCCATATCCGTGGCGTTTTGAAGCGTAATGTGGAGCCCTTGTACGACTACGAATCTAAGTTGGTGAACTGCTCTAAAAAGGAGTAGGGAACCAAGCTCTCTCCTCGCTCATCAGTAGTGTACTACAACAACCGTACAACAACGCGGCGAAAAAGTTCTGTGATGGTCTGTAATGAAAAGTCAGTATTATCAAGCATTCGTGGTATTTTGAAAACGAAAAATGGCACTTAATTTTGACTCTTAATCAGTAGGTTGTAGGTTCGATTCCTACGTGGGTCACCAGAAGAAACAAGGGCTTTCCGGACTTAGTTCCGGAAAGCTTTTTATTTTTACAAAACCGTACAACAACGGGAGAGAGAAGACCCGTGAATATCGCCTCTTAATTGGTGATATTCACGGGTCTTTTATGTTGGTTCGCTTCACCGTATACCAACAAAGAATTATGGTATCGGCGAGAGATTTATCTAATGTATTTCCAATGCATTGTAATGATTTTAATCCCAAAGGTTAGGCTTTATTACAAATACAATGTAAAAAGTGCAGCTCATCTAAAAGATAGAAG
>JAEYSJ010000262.1 GCA_023434855.1 Bacillota bacterium
CCGGTATGGGATAGCCGTCCTGAAACATTCTGGCGAGCATGCCCCCTTTGCCGCCGGCAAACGACAGGCTTGATTTATCTAGCTCCGCAAAAGACAGTACATGTTGATTCACGATGGTACTCCTTTCTGAACAAGTCTGCTGACAGTTCCCATACTCATTCATACAGATTATTATCTTTTCCATAAAACAATAAGCTACTTTAAATTTCATTATCGAAACATTGACAAAGAAACATCTACCTTTAGGTTTTCCTGTTGTTGCATTCTTGGATATGGTAATAAACCCCTGCGAATCTTCTTAATATATTCCACGGTTGGTGAGGATCACCTTCGCCACCTTTACTTTTATGATTAGACAGCAAAAAACCCGCGTGATTGCGGGTTCTCAGTCCTTCCGGATTTGCATAGTGTAAGCGAACCATAAACCTTGCAAATCCCTTCGTTATACAGAAAATTTGGTTTCCAATTAACCAAGCCTTAGTCGTTTTCTTGCAGTTAAGAGAGAGCCACAATTCATGAACTTTTCCCCCCAAAGAAGGAATATCCTTGAGATGCTCCACTATTTGCTTTATTTTGCATTGTATACTTAAACAAAAACAAACTGAACCAGTAGCATATATATGACCGTTCCGGCACCAATGCTAAAAAGCGCATTGCTTTTCCAATAATGCAACACCGTAATGCAAACAATGGCCGCTGCTTCCGGAATTCCAAACGATGAGTTCATCAAATTGACACCTTTCAGGCAATATACTACCAACAAACCAATTGCAGAATAAGGTAATACGTCTCCAAGATAAGTGATATACGGATAATTTCCTTTGTCAGCAGGAAATAAAGCGAAAGGTAAAAACCGTGTTATCACTGTGCCAAGTACCACCATTAAAATAATAATGAATGTTTGAATAGGTGTTAAGGTCATCACACTTCCTCCACTACAATTTTCTTCCGAAACATAGTCAATATCGCCAATATGGCAAACATGGAAGGAATAATAAAATTATTTGGTCCGAAAAAGCCTAAACAGATAACAGAACATACAATCCCGATAATAGCAGGCTTATGGTTCTCCTGACTTTTCCATTGTCCAATAAATATTACAACAAAAAGTGCGGTTAGCACAAAATCAAGACCTTTTGTATTAAAGGAAACGATATACCCCAATAGTCCGCCGAGAGCTGAACCCAGCACCCAATAGCTATGGTTCAGGATAGTAACAAAAAACATAAACCAGTTTCGGTTTACTCCCTCCTGCGGATTTGCAGAACAAACAATGGAGAATGTTTCATCACATAAACCAAATATGAGGTATGGCTTGAATTTGCCGGTATCTTTATATTTATCCAACATTGAAATGCCATAAAATAAATGCCTCGCATTTACCATTAATGTCAAAAGTAATGCGTATATGGGATCAAAGATCGATGTAAGTGAGGTAATTGCTACATATTGCGCAGAACCAGCAAATGCCACAAGGCTCATTAATACTGTCCAGCCAAAACCATAGCCCTTGCTGTTCATCAAAATTCCATAGGCGATTCCTAAGAATGTAAACCCGGTAAAAACAGGAATGGTGTGGGGAAAAGCCGCTTTCAGCGCTGTGACTTTTTCTTTCAATTTGAACACCTCACTAATCTTCGTCAACAGGCACATAGATATTTCTTTTCTCTATTCCCATGACTATACTTGTTTCAACCTTGCTGATTGTGGAGTCCTGCATTAATGAATCAATAATAAAATCCCGATAGCTCTGCATATCCTTGGCAACGATCTTAAGAAGATAATCGTGGCTCCCTGTAAGCGTGTAACATTCTTGAACCTGTGGCAACCTTTTTATGTTTTCTAAAAATGAATAAATGGTTTCTCTGTTCAAGGGAGTTAGGTTGACAAGAACAAATGCAAGGATCTCCATTCCTAATTTCTTTTCGTCAACAATAGTAGCGAATTTTTGAATGACACCAGCTTCTACTAAGTTTTTTGTTCTTGTGAGGCAAGCCGATGCCGAAAGTCCAATTTTCTTCGATAAGTCCAAATTGGAGATTGAAGCATCTTCCTGCAACTCTCGTAAAATTGCTTTATCATAATTGTCGAGCGTAATGGCCATAATATTACACTCCCTATTCCTATATTTTAATAAATTAAATTTCTTATATATAATATATACAATATTATATATCCCATTGTCAATGTAATTACGAATTAAATCATCAAATATATCATACATGGAGAATAATATTCTGCATCCCCCGCACTATCGCTCCCCCCAACCAGCACCGAATGTATTACATCCAATAAAATGCGTTATGAAAAGAACTCTGTTGCTATGTTGCAACAGAGTTCTTGATACCGGCTTCTCCCGCTGAAAATTTCCGTTGGAAATCCGGATTTAGATGGTGGAGGCGTGGCGCGACCTTGCAAATCCACCTATTTGGGCTTTATCATTATACTTCCTTGCTCTATTTTATATTTTGATTTCCCCTACTAAATACAATGCCGCGTAACCGCTTAGAAAAACTCTCCCGCCCTTATATTCGCAATATAGCGTCCCGCCGCGCGGCGACGCCTGACGAGCTATCAGTACGTTCTTTCCCAAACGGTTGGCCCAGTAGGGAATAATATGACAATGACCGGAACCACACACAGGGTCTTCCGGCACGCCACATTTGGGAGCAAAGGTACGAGATACGCAATCAAATTCTGTACCTTTTACGGTCATATGAACCAATAGTCCTTCCAGTTCCATTAGCTTGCTCTGATCAGGGTTTGCCCCGAAGACCTGACTTTCGTCTGCCATAACGCAAAGCAAATCCCGCCCCATATAAACCTCCATTGGACGAGCCTGCAATGCTTTAACAATAGCATCGGTAACGGGTTTAGGTTTTAATTCGAAACTGGGAAAGTCCATCTCATATAGCTCGCCCTTCCTCGTTACAACGAGCTGGCCGCTCAATGTCCGAAACCGAATAGTGGCGGCGTCCGACTCCACATAATTAGCGATTACATAAGCTGTCGCAAGGGTTGCATGGCCGCACAAATCGATTTCCCCTCCCGGAGTAAACCAGCGAAGCCGATAGTTGTCGTCTTCTTTTACCGCGAAGGCTGTTTCGGAAAGGTTGTTTTCTATGGCTATTTTTTGCATCAAGTCATCGGATAACCATTCATTCAGGACACACACGCCTGCCGGGTTCCCTTCAAAGATTTTATTCGCAAAGGCATCCACTATGTAGTATTTCATATCTGTTACCTCCCCCTCACTTCTTCTCTCGCGTTTACGAACGCCTTTACGGTACGGTCAATGTCTTTAAGGCTAGTGCGGTAAGAGCAAACACTAATGCGAATAACTTCTTCTTCCTGCCAACGCCCCCCACCGCACCAGCATTCTCCGGATGTCTGAATATTTTCCAGTGTCTTTTTGGTAAGTTCCGGGTTGCCGCAGGAAACAAGCACCTGGTTGAAACAAACCTCATTGCGGATGTGAAAGCCTTCTTCTTGCAGTCTTGCCGCAAAGTATTGCGCTTTTTGATGCAAATCTTCGACCAACCCGGCTACACCCGTTCTCCCCAGCGCCATAAGCGCAGCCCACAATTCCACACCTCTCGCCCTGCGGGACATATCAGCAGTATATAACATGCCGTCCCGGTTTTCGCTGTAGACAATATATGAGCCGGTCATATGTAGAGCTTGAGTAAGCGCATCCCGGTGGCGGCAGAGAATTATCCCTGAGTCATAAGGAGCATTCAGGGTTTTGTGGGCATCCACCGACCAGGAATCCGCCAGGTCAATTCCCGCCGTTAGGTAGTTCAATTGGGGGGAGGATGCCGCCCAAAGGCCAAAAGCGCCATCTACATGAATCCATCCCCCTGCGGTGCGGGCTTTGGGGCATATCTCGCTAAATGGGTCAAACCCACCTGAATTCACATTTCCTGCCTGGAGTATCAATAGAGTTTTATTATCCATCTCCGGGAGCGCATCGGCTCTGATACGTCCTTGATCATCAGTAGGCACTTTAATGAGGCGGTCCTTTCCCAGCCCTAAGATGGAAAGAGCCTTATAAACCGTCGAATGAGCGCCAGCACCCAGTACCACCCGGATTTCCGGCGCGCCAAAAAGACCTTGGGAATTGACATCCCATCCCAGCCGCCGGAGCAAGTAATCGCGGCCGGCTGTTAATCCGCACAAACTTGCGGTAGATGTCCCACTGACGAAACCTGCCGCTGTATTGGGCGGCAAGCCTAATAAGTCCACCAGCCAGCCTTCGCAGACCTCCTCCAGCACGGATGCCACCGGAGAGATTACATAGAGGCCGGCGTTTTGATCCCAGGCGTCAACAAGCCACTTAGCTGCAAGCGCAGTTGGAATAATGCCACCATTAACAAACCCGAAATAGCGGCCTCCTGTCTGGGCAACTGTTGCCGGAGAGCCGAAAAGATGCAATTTAGTTAAAATATCGTGAGGATTCGTTGGACTCTCCGGTAGTTTCACACGAAATACTTTTAATCCCTCGATTGCAGCCTGTTCCGGAAAAACAGATCTATGTAAAACTGTCTTCATATAATCTAAAGCATAATCCTTTGCTTGTTCATACAGCTGCCAATCTTCAGCATGTTGCCGAAACGTATCAGATATAGAATTTGACTTCACTTTTTTACCCCCTTCGCCGCAATAGAATTAGTAAGCTCCTTTTGTCATCAGTATATCTCTTGCAATTGTATCCAGTCAATCATATAATTGTACGCAAGACAATATGGTGCTGAAGGAATGCCAGCTAACACCGGTACCCCTTCTATCCTGTGAAGGAGATAATCAATGACTGACAAGTTATGGCGACCTCAAAAACTCAATTTGGATAAACCTCTCTATATTGCTATCGCAGATGCTCTGGAAGAAGACATACAGTCAGGAATACTAAAGCCGGGATATAAGTTGCCGCCACAACGCGAATTAGCAGAGTTAATCGGCGTCAATCTTAGCACCCTCACTCGTGCTTTCAGGGAATGCGAACTCAGAGGACTTGTCACAGGAACCGTCGGACGCGGAACCTACATCGCAGCTGATGTTAATCTCTCGACAGACCTGGTTCGATCCGAAGAAACAAACTCTAATTTGCTTGAGATGGGTCTTGTTCTCCCGTTGTATTGCCTTGATACAAATACTACATTGGAAGTCCATTCGCTTATACAAACAATAGATTTGGCCTCTTTATTACGGTATACCGAACCAAACGGCTTACTGAGCCATCGGGAAGCAGGATCGGCCTGGTTAAACCACTTTGGCCTGCAAACAACCCCCAGAGACATTTTAATAACATCAGGCTCACAAAACGCGCTTGCCTGTTGTTTGATATCGCTATTTAATTCCGGAGACCGCATCGCAGTAGAGGCCTTAACCTATCCGGGCATTAAGAATCTTGCCGCCATGCTCGGAATCCGATTAGTTCCTGTTGAAATGGATGCTGAGGGGATAATCCCTGACGCTCTTGCCAACGCATGCCGGCGGGATAATATCCGGGGTATTTTTCTCATGCCTGAAGTCCAAAACCCGACTACTGTTGCAATTCCTGAACATCGGCGAGAACAGATCGCTTCGTTAATTAAGCAGCATGATCTAATTTTAATAGAAGATGAATCTTATGGTTATACGGGAGAACTTAAGCAGATTGCCCTAAGTGCACTAGTGCCGAATCACGGTATTTATATTTCAGGCATCTCCAAACTGCTAGGTGCAGGTTTTAGAATTTCTTATGTTGCCGTTCCTTCCCGCTTTCGTAACCAATTGGAGAGAGCCGTCCTAAATACCGTCTGGATGTCATCCCCCATTAATGCAGAAATTGTAAGCAAACTTCTGATAAGCGGCAAAGGGGACCTCATTATGCAGGCCAAAAGAGAAGAAGCCCGCCTCCGCACGGAAATAGCCCTTGAAAAACTTGCGCCTTATACTGTTTTTAGCCGAACCCATGGATTATTCCTATGGATGCACCTTCCTGATGGATGGACAGGGCGGGAATTTGAGCTTTCCGCCCGCGCAGCAGGGGTGAAAGTATTTTGTGCGGAAAAGTTTATGGTAGGAAACGGGAGAATCCCCCCGGCTGTTCGAATTTCGTTAACAGGACCGGAAACAAAAGACGATTTAATCGGAGGATTAGCTATATTAAAAAACATTCTGTCCAATAATTCTCGAGAAACGGAAATGATTTTTTAGTTTGCTATTTTCTGCAGGCAAATATGGTGGTGACCACCCCCACCAAGTGCATTCACAAACAAAAAAAAACCGCGAATTTCTCGGGTTTAACTCATTTCTGGATTTGCATGGTGGAGGCGAGTGATGTCGAACCCCTGTCCTAGTTTTTATGCTAACAATCTACAGTTATATGTAATAGAAAGCATAGTTTTTCTTCTGTGCCAGCAGGCTATTATAAATCAAACACCTAATGACCCTGCAAATCTCTCGCCCGCGGCAAGGTAAACCCTCTGCCCAAAACTTCCGTTGTATCGCTGACAATCATAAAAGCGGCAGGGTCCGCTTCCTGGACGAGCATTTTAATTTTAGCTATTTGG
>JAEYSJ010000284.1 GCA_023434855.1 Bacillota bacterium
CATGATGTTGGCGGCACTAATTGCCGTACCGGCTTTTGCCGCAACAGTCGCTCAGGATAAACCGCAAAATGATCAATTGAATCAGATGCTTAAAAACCACCAACAAATGATGCAGCAAGCGGTGGACAATGGCACTATCACTTCCGAGCAGGCAGCCAGGATGACTGAACATATGCAGCAAATGGGACCTGCAATGCAGAAAATGATGCAAAACGGCGGGATGATGAAAGACATGATGCAAAATGGCGGTATGATGGGCAACCTCAATAACAAGGAAAACAATCAATAAATGAAGATACAAAACAGAGCAGTTTGCCTAGGCAAAGCTGCTCTGTTTTTGTGTTATAAGTTTCATCCGGTCAGTTATGTGCATACAATATGGTAAATAGGCAAGGAGAGTGACAGAAATGGTCGTGAGTCCTGATCTCTTTGATTTGCCTTATGAAATGCGACAAGGCGTAAAGTACTTTGAACTGGTGGCCGAGCCGGTAGAGCGGGAACTGCTGCCGGGAGTATGGATTCAGGGCTGGGGATATAACGGCTCTATCCCCGGACCAACAATCCAGGTCTATCCCGGTGACTATGTTAATATCAGGGTATACAACGCCCTGCCGGAAGCCACCAGTGTCCACTGGCACGGGTTGGATATAGCCAACAATATGGACGGTGTGCCGGAGGTGGAACCTTCGCCCAAGATTAAACCGGGCGGATATTTTGATTATCATTTCCGGATCGTTAATCCACCGGGAACACACATGTATCATACTCATTTCAATGTTGCTCAGCAAGGCATGATGGGGCTGGCCGGTGGCTTAATCATACTGGACCCTGATGGGCAGGCAACAGAGCGGGACTATTTCATTATGCTGCAGGAGTTTGCCGTCAAAGGGCTGCCCATGGGGGTGTTAAGGTCAGGCTGTTATGAGGTGAATCCATTAAGCGATGACTTGCAGTTTTTTACCATGAACGGGCGGTGTTTTCCGGCCACATCACCGCTGCCGGTGTCTTGTGGTGAAAAAGTGCGCATTCGCCTGGCTAACCCGGCGATGAAAGCCCATCCCATTCATCTCCATGGACAACAGTTTACGGTGACGGCGACCGATGGTAATATGCTCAATTCCTGCGCCCAAATGCAGAAAAATACGATTTCGGTAGCGTCAGGCGAAACCTGGGATATTGAATTTCTGGCAAACAATCCGGGGAATTGGCCATTCCACTGCCATATTCCCCATCATGCTGCCAACAATATGACTAAGCAGACTGGTGGCATGTTTACCGTTGTTCAATATTACTAATTGTGTTAAAAGGATTATGATGGTTTTCCAAAATACACAGGTTATTCACTAATTCTTCATACAATCTTCATAAGCATCGGGTATGATAGAAATAGGATAAGATTTAGCCTGTGTCAAATCCATTTGGATACTGAAAAAAACTTAGTTGCTTAACGGAGCAAGAAATATTTATATACTCTGAGTACTATATATAACACACTGAAGAATTAGAAACAAGCTGGTCTGGAAGGAAGGGGGGGACGGGATTTCGCTGCCATCTGTCGCAAATGCTAGAGTCCCGTTCCCCCTTCCTTCCGATTGCAATCTTTAATGCGTTCTATATAGCGAAAGCCAGTGGAATGATAACTAGTTTTGCGAAGGGAGGAAAATCGATATGGAAAAACAGCAGGAAGGTGTAGTTCTTGAAGTAAACGGCCGTAGGGCAAAGGTGAAAACCAGTCGTCACAATGATTGTGAGAGCTGCGGCGCTTGCCCTGGCAATTCTGCCATAGTACTAGATGCCTATAATCCCCTGGGAGCAAAGCCAGGACAGCGGGTACAGGTGGAAATTCAGGAGGTCAATATGCTGAAAGCGGCTTTTATCGTCTATCTGCTGCCCCTCTTGGCCATTTTTGCCGGAGTTGTTGCCGGCGGTGCTGTTGCCGGATATTTTGGCATAGGAGTGATGATTCCCAGAGTGGTGGGTGGCCTGGCAGCCTTTATGTTATCGATTTGGTATATAAAATATTTTGATTACAGTGCCCGGACGGATGAAAAAATGCAACCGATTATTACATCCATTTTGTCGAAATAAATGCTTTCCCCATGGTTTCTTAGGAATGATTCAATATTTTGTTCAACGACAGTTTTGCACATAAAAGTGAGGCTGCAAGGTTAAAAGCGCAATTTTGCGCTTTTTTCGCTGTATTAGAATTTATAACTTTTTGGGCGACTGCAAACAGCTAATTATTTGCAGTTTAGCCAAAAAGTAACTTAAATTCTTCACTGTTCGAAAACGGAACGTTTTTCTTAATATATAAAGTACACGGAGCGGAACGGACGAAGCAATCCCGGAGCAGTAACCGGTGATGTCACTGCCGGGCATTTTGGAATAGGAGTGATGGAATATGAGCAAGGATATGATACGGCAGACGGAAATTATCCGCCATCGCTATAACCGTACGGCCCGTTTTTATGACTTGATGGACAAAATGATACCTGACGAATACTGGGCTGGCTGATGGATGTGCTTAATCCGGTTTCTCTACACCTCATTGGGTCGAACATCAACCGGCGGACGGTGGAGAATGTGAAGGCGGCAGGCATTGAAATTCAACAGGTAGAAGACGTATTGGGGAAAATCGTCAAATTGATCGTTGCCAGGCCGTAGTCTAAAGGGAGCTGGGGCAGGACGTTAGACTGATGTGAATGAAAAAACAAAATTCATAAGATCTTCACATTATATTCATCGGTTTTTCATAATGTATTTGTATAATATTATCATCCTCAGGTTATAATATTTTAGGCTCTTGATCGTTAAATCGACGTATCGGTTTGAGAGTAACGGCAGCCACCTGGCATTATTTGATGCCAGGCATATTTTTTATAGGGAATGTTAGCATTGCAATAAAACATAAAAAGGTTTGAGAATATTCTTCTCAAACCTTTTATCAGTCCCAATGGTATAGGGTTTTTATTTAACAGGATTCTCTTAGAAACTCCACTTTAGGTTAAGGGCATATTCGTTATCAGTTCCCTGTGAATTATCAATAGGCTTAAGGGCTAACCAATACGCGTTAAAGCCGAGGTTTTTGCGAACGTCATGATGATAGGCATAGGTAAACCCTTTGTAACCAGCAGTGGTGGTATCAGTGTTGAGGTAGGACACACCATTCGGATAGTATACGCCGCCGATTGCGGAATTAAAAGGATCAACAGAGTTATTCTGAACGTTATTGTAGGCTACAGTGAAGCTGTTTTTCACCCAGCTATACGTTCCGCTGAAATCATAGGCCTTATTGTCAGTAGTGGCATTTGACTTGACATATTCGCCGGTCCAGGTTAGGTTATCGCCGGTTTTAACAGTGGTATAAGCGCTCCAATAGTTGGTACCGCTGCTGGCATTAGATTCTCTTGCAAAAACAGCGCCAAAATTGATATTTTTGGTAAGATCAGTGCTCAGTTCGGTACCGGCCCATCTTTCACGAGGTAATAGTTCACCTCCACTGGTGGAACTAATATAATTGGTAGTTGCACCGCCAACAGCCTTAAAGTTGACCTCACCGAATTTCGAAGTTGCAACAACACCGTCAAAATAAGTTAGCGGGTCAATGTTACCGCCTGCGTTTAAGACGCCTCCACTACCCAGTTTTACGCCTTGGCGTCCAAGTGAAAAAGTCCAATTATCCATATTTTCCGTTACGCCAAATTGGTCCAATTTAAAGTTGTTATTGATATTGCTTTTGCCAAAATCCTTATTTCTACCGGCAATACGGGCGAAAGCAGTAGTAGTGGTGTCAATTTTACTACTGAAATTGATGCCGATGGATAACTGATTAGCGGTGCTCGGAGTGGTATTTTTGTCATTGTTGTTACGGTATTCATACTTAATGGTACCGCTTACATCAATCGGGTCTGCGAGCGCAGTACCGGTGAAAAGAGTAATCATAGCTACAATAGCTGAAGCAAGTAATTTTTTGTTCATTTTGTTTTCCTCCTAGGCTTTTTAGAAATTTAGCAATTATTGCGACTCGCACGGTATTTGAGATACCGGTTTGCTGCATAAATGAACTCGGTCTAAAAAGAGGAATGCAGTTGAGTTTTCCTAGTTTCCTCAAAAAAATTTTCTTGTCAGAGAGTTCATTATCTATCACCTGCTGCAAGGACTGCTCATGGGAAACCTAAGTCACACCTCCCTTCACCCCATTAGCCCTCTTCAGTGAGAGATCAAAATATTAGATTCATTATGTATTTGGAACATTTTTATAAAAAACAGATTCCAGTAAGAACAAGTGCATTCGTCGCTAATGTTGAATTTGGTATGGCCTTAGCAACCTGCGGTCCCTGATTTTTGATAATTCGGAATTCACATTATATACAAACTTTAATAGTATTTGGCCTATTTCTCCAATTTTCATCGAATACTAGGTATTATTGTTTTATTTTAATAAATGCTTGTGAAAAACTAATGAATTTCCTGTGAACTTCCTGTGAATGTTATTAAATACGAAAAACCTATGAATTTTTAATAGGTTTTGAAAAACCTTAAAATTCACGACTTTTTCAAAGGTTATTCATAACTTATTCATAAAACTGGTGTACTATATATACCATAAGAATTTAAGGTATATATAGCAGAATTGTTATTGTTAATCGTACCTTAAAATACTGACAAGACGATGAAGTCTTTGGCATTTTTATGGCCAAAGACTTTTTTCTAGGAGGTGATGGAAAAAATAACCTTTTGCCGTAGGTAAGGAGTTTACGACATTCAAACAACTCTAAAACCGATGAAGCTATAAAAGTGCGATGAACCCAAAATCCCGTTATAGTGGGTCTTTGGGCCCATCGCACCTTTTAAAATTTCCACTCGGTTAAAGAAGGTAATGTATCGCTTTGACCAGTTAAAAATATTGCCCCGACTACTATACTGTATAGGGATGTAGCAAGTGCTAAAGTAGTGTAAACCTGCGGGTTCCTCGCGGCTTGCGAATATCCATTTAAAAGAAAAATGATCAAGAGTGTTTGGGCCACAAATAAACAGCAATAAAGGATATAACAGCTGTGAGTCCTAAAGCTGCCGTACCAGCTCCCGCGATTCAAATCATTAGTTAACAGCCGTGGTATATATGAATTTAATGCTTCCCAGATAAACGCATTGAAGAATGCTAAACATGTATCAATTCGAACAGAGCCTTACTTTAATTCCACAATCACTTGGAAGATTTCCGACAAAATACTGAACGAATGGAAAGAAGTTTTAGCCAAAGGCTAACCCAAGCTTTGTACTTTTGCCGGTAATTTGTACACCGATGGAGCGATCATGCAATATTAGGTTCCGGCACTTTATGTGCCGGATATTCTTTTGTCAATGCCGGTTCGCAAATGGGAGGGCTAATAGGAAATGATAACAATATTAACGCGAGCCGATAAATGGCTGGTTGGCATTTGTCTGGTATTGTCGATTGCTGGTATCGGCTTTAGCACCTACGCTTACTCGGCTGTTGGCAATGACGAGGCGGAAATTTGGGTGGATGGCTCTTTATATCAAACAGTGCCGCTCAAGGAAGGGTATCGCCAGGAAATCCGCATTGGCGGTGAGGTACAGTATGATATTGTTCAGGTGGAAAATAAGCGCATCAGGGTGCGTGAAGCCGATTGTCCTGAACAAATCTGCGTTATGACCGGTTGGATAAGCAAGGCTCCACAACAGATTGTCTGTTTGCCATATCGTATTGTGATCAAAGTGGTGTCAGTCGCACCGCCGGAAATAGATGCGATTGCACGGTAGAGCTTAAAAGCAAGACATCCTGCAGTTCGTGCTTGCTGGATATTTTTTGTAAAGACATTTTTGGAGGAAATTCTTTTGGAGGGGAAATAGCAGAAGTTCTTCAAAAGTTCTTCACAGCTTTTTCATATAGACTTGGTATGATAGAAACAAATAAGTTCCCATGCTAACAAGGAGGAGGAATATTAGATGGAATCGAACAAACCAGCGAATTTTCCGGAAGTTCCTTTAGAAGAATATAGGTCCTGGCAAAAGACAGTCATAAAATTTTTGCAGTGGGGCGCGTGGACAGCTGCCTTTATGGCAATGCTGTATGTCATGCACTCATAGCGAGGAGGTTTACCTATGAAATGTTGCCGCAATGAAAACAACAATACCCAAGAGCCAAAGACCGGCCATGGACAAAACGGTTGCGGTGGGGGTCTAAAGCATGCACTGATGATGCTTATGTGTTGCTTGGCACCGCTGGGAATCGTATTGCTCTTAAAACAAAACGGCTATGATGGTGCAGCCAATTATCTGTTGCTTTTGCTGTGTCCACTGATGCACTTCTTTATGATGCGGGGCATGGGGAAAAAGCACGATAATGCGCTGGCCGAAAAACAGTCCGGCTGAACAAGCTTGGGATTATTTAATGATAAATAAGGAGATGGCAGAGGTATGGAAGAATTAATTATGGAGGCTTATCGCAGAGCCGAAACCAAAGAATTTTTTGCGATTACCACTCAGTTGGAATGCCTGTTAAAAAAATACTATTCATTGCATGACCCGCATACATGGATTAGCACTGGGGAAGTACGGCGGACTTTGGAACGCCGGGGGTTGTGGTTTGAATACGGTTGGGCAGGAGCTTAGTAAATATTGTGGCAGTATTGTATAGATATCACAGTGCAGGAACATTTGTCTTAACAAGATTCCCCCCTCAATTCCCGGTTAAACCGGCCGGGTTTATATAAAACAGTTAGTCTAGTGTCTGGAGATGCTAGGCTAACTTTGCACAAAGAGGAATTTTATAAATAAGAATTATTAGGGAGGCGGGGTTAAGGCGACCCAAAGACGGCGCTGCTAACAATACTGTGACCACCGAGGCTTCTGTTCCCGCTTTTGCTTTTTCTGATGAGATATGCTGATATATTAGCATGATCTTGCACCGCCCGGATTGAGGAGGGAGTGGCGGCTATAACGGGAGTAGCGTAATGCCCGAAAGGTTTAGAATTTTACACAAGGGAGTTGATATGGATGGATTGGAGCTATATTTTGCCCTTTCTTGCGGTGGCGTTTGTGATGTTTTTTATGATGCGGGGCGGCGGCGGTTGCTGCGGTGGAGGTCATCACTCGCACGGAGAACCGCATAATCGCCAAAGTGATTCCAAACCTGATAAACAAAAGGAATAAGATGGTTGCATCGAAGTTGTATTAGTCTGAAATGGTTTATTGCATGAAAAGTACGGAAAAAAACATGAATCCTTCATCGCTTTTTCATTAGTTCTTCACATTTGTTTTGTATAATGAACGTAGCTTGAAGTTATTAATTGAAAGGAGAATTAATTATTATGAAGAAAAAACTTACGCGCATTATGTTTGCCGGGCTGGTGGCAGTATTTGTGTCTGGCACAGTGTTAGTACCGTCGATGACACCGGTATTTGCCGCCGAGCAGGCAGATCAGGACCAGCAAATGCCGCCATCTGACGGCTCCCAGGACGGCAATAACGATCATGCCGCCCATCATCATCAAATGCCGCCATCCGATAACCAGTAAGACGGCATAGCGGCCACAACTACACATCATTACATAAGAGGATCAATAGAAATAACAGGACAGCCTTTCCGGTAGGATGGGCTGTCCTGTTATTTAGAAAAATCAAAACTTCTTCATAAGTTCTTCACAAGTTCTTCATAAAGCTCTTGTATAATTAAGACAAATACCGTTAAAAGCAATCGTTCATATTCTTTTCAGGTAGGAAGCTTGTTGATGACGACATGGATTCTATTCTTTCTACGCCCTGGGGTATGGACCTGATTAATAGATGCAAAAGACGGTAGGATAAAAAGGAGGACGAATTAGATATGAAAAAAAGAATGGCAACTTGGGTCATTGGTGGGTTGATTGCAGTATCTGCTGTTGGACTGCCTTTTGCGGGCAACATTGTAAACGCGGCAGAAAAAAATACCACTCAGCAGTCATGTACACAGGACAAGATGATGAAAGACGGACAAATGGGTACCATGGACCATCAGATGATGAATTCACCGGAAATGCAGAAGCAGTGTTTAGACATGATGAAAAGTATGATGAAGCAGCCGGAAATGCAGGCAATGATGAAGCAAATGCTTGCAAGTGATCCGGAACTCAGGAAGACAATGTCGGACATGGTTAACGCGGTAGCCCCGGATGATCAGAACGCCAATTCAGCATCACCATCAGACGCTCCGGCTCCTATGCCGGGTATGGATCATAACGCCCATCATTCCCATACTATGTAGTTTTAATGTTCCATAGCCTGGCGGTTTTTTACGCCAGGCTATTCTTAGAATAGACACAGGGAATACTGGCATCCTAGCACTAGTGTGCTCTACTGACAACGGAAGGTTTCTTTTTTGAAGGAAGAAAAACGAACAACGGCGAAAAATAAAGACAGCAGGTGAAAGGAGGGCTGATTATGGCCCAGTATTCGGTATTGATTGTGGATGATGATGTGAAATTGGTAAAACTTTTGCAAACCTATTTTGCCAAAGAAGGATTTATTACTTATACTGTCAATGACGGATTGGATGCTTTACAAGCAGTGCGGGAAAAAAAGCCGGACATTATGGTGCTGGATTTAATGCTGCCCGGTCTTGAGGGTTGGGAAGTCTGCCGGAGAGTTCGCCGTGATAATGATATACCAATCATTATGCTTACTGCCCGGGATGAAGAAAGCGACCGGCTGGTAGGGCTGGAGATCGGGGCTGATGACTATGTTACCAAACCTTTTAGCCCCAAGGAAGTAGTGGCGCGGGCCAAAGTGATTCTGCGGCGGGCCCATAAAGAAACAGTGCGTCAAGAACCTATCAGGGCCGGCAGTTTGTCCATTGATCTGGAACGTCATCAGGTTTCTCAGGCGAATCAACATATCGAACTGACGCCTACTGAATTTAAAATCTTAGAACTGTTAGCCGCCAATGCCGGCAAAGTATTCAGCCGCCTGCAAATTGTTGAACAGACACAAGGTTATACCTTTGAGGGCTATGAGCGGACCATTGACGCCCATATAAAAAATCTGCGCCGTAAAATCGAGGAAAATCCCAAGGAACCCCAGTATATCCAAACGGTGTACGGGATAGGCTATAAGTTTAGCGGTGATACTAATGAATAGCATTATTTACCGTATTACCGGCCTGATGTTTCTGGCTGTGGCACTTACCGTATTTCTCTTGATTTACCTGGCCAATGTCCAGATGACTGAACAATTCAAGGAGTATCTGGTAGTCCAGCATATGGAAATGACCCAAAATGGTCTGTTGGGGCGTCTGGATGGCGGCAATTCGACGATGACTATTGTTATGGGGCCACTGGAAGAGACATTTCTGGCTACAGTTCATAAATCTCTCATATGGGTTGGACTGGCGATTCTGGCGGCAGGATTGGCAGCCAGCTATGCACTGGCCCGCAGCATTACCGTACCATTGCGAAATTTGAGTCATGCTGCCGAACAAATTGAGCAAGGTAATTTTAATCTAACGGTGCCTGTAGAAACGAAAGATGAGGTTGGGCACCTGGCTACCATTTTTAACCGGATGGCGGAAGCGCTGGCCACAAACACTAATTTGCGGCGCCAGTTATTGGCCAATATTGCCCATGAGCTTAGGACGCCACTAGCTGTCATCCAAGGGCACCTTGAAGGAATGGTGGATGGTGTCATTGAGCCAAACAAAGAGCAGCTCTGCTCCCTGCATGAAGAAGCTATCCGTTTGAGTCGCTTAATAAAAGATTTACGGGACCTGTCCCTGGCGGAAGTCCGCCAGTTAGTGCTGGAAAAACGTCCTACTGATATTAATCAGCTTATCAGCCGGGCGGTAACCATGCTGAAACCCTTAGCTGATGAAAAAGAAATCGAGGTTAGCGTAAGACTGGCGGAGGGTTTGCCGTCACTTGTTGTGGACAGCGACAGGATGAACCAGGTGTTCTACAATATTCTGGTCAACGCTATCAGATTTGCGCCGGTTCAGGGTCAGGTGCTGGTAAATACAACATTGGTCGATGTCGCAGACCGGTTATGGCTGCGGGTATCTATTGAGGACAACGGTCCTGGTATTGCACCGGAAGACGTACCCTATATCTTTGACCACTTTTACCGGGGTGATAAATCCCGGGACAGGAAGAGCGGCGGGTCAGGCTTGGGGCTGGCCATTGTCAAGCAGCTTGTGGAAATTCACGGCGGACAGGTGGCTGTTGCCAGCAATCTGGCGAAAGGGAGCCAATTTCAAGTATTGCTGCCGCTAGCTACGGAAGGCCGGCAATGATCATAGCGGGGATTTGCATGGGAACACATAATTCTGATTACAATAGGTTAGGCTTATGTTTATTGGTTAATATAGTCATAATTAGTAGCGAATGTTGCATTTTTATTTTATAATTTTAATATAAGCTTATCATAGTAAAGGGGGATTACTGTGTTTGCGCTAAACTTCATATCACCGCATAATGAAAAGTTATTAAACGCTCGCCAGAAAACCGCCACAATCCGTTTGGGAGATATAAGGGAAACATACCCGGAAAGCTCAATTGTTTTAATTACCTTTGGCAGCAAATATGGGCCGAAGAAAATACTCTATGAGGCAATTGTTGATAAAGTACATATTAAAAAGTTTACTGACCTGACTGTAGCAGAATTGACTCATCAGAATCCCAAAATTGATACTGTAGATAAATTAATCACCTTATTTGAATCTATCTATGAGCGAAAGATCTCCATTGAGGACACTGTTACGGTAATTCATTTTTCCGAACTCCTGGAGAATGTATGAGCCTTTAAACTGCAATTTCCTGCAAGTTTCCAGGGCAAGAATGAATAATTATAGTAACCGGGGAGCGGACACGTGGGGCAAAGTATTCCTAAGACTGGACTAGTTGTGTTTGCAGAGTGGTTTAATTAAAATATGTGCAAGCTGAAAGACCGCTGGCAGCGGTCTTTTTTAAATTGGTGTTTAAGTTTGCTTTGTTTCAAAATTAACTTATTTTCAATGATCGCTATCCTAAGGAAGTTATGGTGGCATGTTTCTTGCGATATTAAACTATTTGGCAGGTCTGAACCAATGCAATAAAAGACTCAATGGAGCGTGATTTAATGTTTAAAAAGTCCTTTGCTGCTTTCTTAGTTGTCTGCTTCATAATAAGCTTTGCGGGAACTGCTATTACGACTTATGTGCATGGTTTATCGCTGGTACAACTGCCAGTGGCTACAGTAAGAACAGACACTGCAAATTCCGATAATTCTTATTGTGGCGACTTTACTGGCGGCAAACTGTCTCCTTTGTTAAAAGAGCATATACGAATATTAGCTCATATGATCACTGCACTAAAAAATGAGGATATGGCAGCTGTTGGCAATGATGTACACAGGTGGAAGGATAATGTCGCACAAATGGCAGAAGATAAATAGCTGGCAAGCATAACGGATAAAATATATGCAAAGAGGTTTATACGATCTTTGCTGCGCGTACATCAACCTTAGTATCGTAAAACGTGCTGCCGGCGGCTTTGTCGGTCAGTCGCTGTGAAGTAAGGACGTTCACACTGCGGTTCCCGGGAGCCTTGTTTAGCCACCATATTCCTTCGGCAATCACGACACCGGTGGGTACTCTGGGGGTCACGTGGAGGATAAAGGTTGCTTCGCCGCGGCAATTGAAGGCGACTACGTGCTGCCCGTCAAACAGGTTTTTAGCGACAGCGTCGGCCGGGTTCATCTGCAAGGTCATACAAGTATTCGCCTTGTCCCCGACGAGATCATCCCGTTCATTGAAACTTGAGTTAAGCATAATTGGCGTAGTTGCAGTCATTAGCCAATAGGGAGCATCGCCCCCGTGGGGTGCAAGATATTTGGGTAGTGGTTCATTGTCAGCGGGATTGTATATTTCGATTTTGCCGGAAGGTGTTTTAAAGTGCATCTTGTAACCATAGGGCAGCGGTAATTCTATAACCTCACCGGCTTTCAGTCTGGTAATATCTGTACTTGCCAGCCAGGGAGCAGGTTTAGCCAGCAACTGGTCAATAAGCCGGTCGGCGGTTTGCCGGAAGAAAGGCTCTTTAAAACCCAATGCTTTGGCTAATAGGCTGAAAACTTCCCAGTTCGATTTGGCTTCGCCGACAGGCGGTATCACCGGATAGGCCCGTTGTACGCCATAGTGGCCATAGGAACGGTAAATATCACTGTGCTCCAGGGAAGTTGTTGCCGGTAAGACTACATCGGCATATTGTGCCGTATCAGTCATAAAGCGTTCGTGGACTACAGTAAACAGGTCTTCGCGGCTGAGGCCAGTGAGCACTGCATTTTGATCCGGCACAACGGCGGCCGGATTGGAATGGTATACATAAAGGCTCATGATAGGCGGATTAGCAGCTGTTGTCAATGCGTCGCCCAACTGGTTCATATTGATGATCCGGGTGGGTTTGGCCATAAAATCTTCGCGGGTCACGGCGGCAGTGTCCAATGCACTGCCTGTCGCGATACTGGCGAGCAAGCCGCCGCCCGGCTTGGACCATGCGCCAACAAGTGCAGGTAAGCACGTAATAGTACGCACTGTCATTGCGCCATTGCCATAGCGGGACAAACCGCTGCCCAGCCGGATAAAGGGCGCTCTTGCTGCGGCATACTCGCGGGCCATGGTTTCAATGGTACTGGCAGGCAAACCGGTGATAGCACTTACTGCCTGCGGCGTATAGCAGGGCAAAATTTCGGTACTAAGTTCGCTAAACCCTCGCACATACTTGTCAATAAATCCCCGGTCTACCAGACCTTCGCCGGCAAGTACATGCATGATGCCAAGGGCCAGGGCGCCGTCAGAACCCGGACGGGTTAGAAAGACCTTGTCAGCTATTTTGGCTGTCGGTGTTTCATAAGTATCAATGAGCCATACAGCAGCACCTTGCTGTTTGGCTTTTTTTACGCCATGCAGGAAGTGTATATTTGTGGCGACAGCGTTAATTCCCCACAGAATAATCAGGTCACTATGGAAAACTTCATCAGGATGGGAGGTGAGAGTATTGCCCATAACTGTTTTCCAGCCATAATCTTTGGCAGGGGAACAGATAGTTCTTTCCAGGCGGGAAGCACCCAGACGATGAAAGAAAGGGTGACCGGCATTTCGCTGCAATATCCCCATTGTTCCGGCATAGGAAAAGGGCAGGATGGCCTCAGCACCATGCCTATCAATAATTCTGCGCCAGTTACTGACAATATAGTCTACCGCTTCGTCCCAGTCCACCGGACGAAACTGACCGCTGCCTTTGCTGCCGTTTCGCAGCAGGGGGCGGGTTAAACGCAGTGGCGAATGCACTGTTCTTTCGTAATGCACCATTTTCGGGCAAAGCGTACCACGGGTGAAATGATGCTTCGGATCACCAAGCACTTTTACTGCCTGGCCATTCTCCACATGGACCAGCAAACCGCAGGTATCCGGGCAGTCATAAGGACACACCGAGCGTATGACTCTGTCTGTCATGTTGTTCCTCCTCGTGATGTACATAGTATTGGAAATAAGAAAGCTATGGTTCCATTTGTTAGCTGCAAGATTAATCCCAGCAACATTTAGAATCCAAAACTTACTTGCATTTGTGTGTCTATCTTCAATACTAATGATAAATAATAACAAATGAAAAGTAAAGAAAGTAGGTATCTTGTAGTTTCTATAAGATGAAAGCAGTGGATATTGCCAACTAAAGCTGGAGTACAAATGTAAAATTTATTGTTTAGTTGATTTAAACTGCAATTTGCTTTACTATTATTGTGGAGATATTTGGTAATTCATTAATTGTTTAACTAATTAGGCAAGGGGAGTAAAAAAGTAAATTAGGGACAACAATTTATTTTTTGGGGAGGCTATATGAGAATTGATAAGGTTACTTTGAAAATACTGTTTATTTTTTGGGCAGCATTGTTATTAGCGTTCACAACCTTTAATGTTTACGCAGATGAACAGGAACTGACTCCGGCCCAATGGCTGGAAAAAGGAAAAGCTTTTCAGGACGGAAAGGATTTTGTAAATGCGATAGCGGCATACAGCCGGGCGATACAACTGGATTCTCAGTTCGAACAAGCTTATGTTGAGCGGGGAAAAGCCTATATGTATACGAAGCAAAATGATCTTGCGGTTGCAGATTTTACCAAAACCATTGAATTGGACCCGCAAGATGCACAGCTATATTGGCTTTGTGGTTTGGCCTACGCCGGGAAGGGGCAACATGATTTAGCTATTAATGATTACAACCAAACACTTAGGATAAACCCGCAGATGTATATGGCATATTGGACCTCAGCTTTATCTTATGAAAAGATGGGGCTATCTTACCAGGCTATGCAAGAATATAGTAATTTTGTGAAAAATGCTCCGCCTGACTATCCTAATGTAGATAAAGCAAAAAAGCGACTTAATGAACTTGCTGATAAAGATAAAGCCAGAAATGAATCAGCCGGCAAACCAGTCATAGATATTACAGGATTACAGAAAAAATTTATCTTTGATTTCCTAAAAACTGACTATCTTAGCCTTGAGTTCGAAAAACCTCGCTGGGTAGTTGGTTTTCAGCAAAGTGCGGACAATGGATTAATTATAGAATTTGTTACAGGCAATGAAACAGTGAATAATTGGACGGAATTGGTTACTGTGCAATTCTACCGGAATCCCAAACAACTTTCGCCTGCACAGTATGCCTCTTTTGTGGAAAAACATTATCGGGATAGTTATGGAGATAAGGCTCAAGTCAATATTCTGCGTGTTTCTGACGCCGATGCCTTAGTCGAGTATCGGGTCTCGGGGCAGCCGGGAATACAAGATGAACATACAATTACAAGGATACTCAGGGGAAAAGCCAGTTTAATGCTCGTGCATTACGCTGCAAAGCCTAATATGACAGCGGAAAAAAGGACCAATGGACTAAGTATAATTGAAGGTGTTCAATATTTTGATCATTTGCCCTCAAACAACTAAATTATTAGCTGGTGGCTGCGATTAAAGCAGATTTGGCGACATTCCGCATAGGTAAATCGATAGAAAAGAAAAGCTGAAGTTAATAAATAAGTCAATTACTAGAACAAATCAAGTCTGACCCCTTGATTTGAGGGAGGCGTTAACTTGACGGAAATAATCGGCAGTGTGGCCGGAATATTAACAACCTTTGCCTTCTTCCCGCAGGTAGTCAAAACGGTAAGAAGCCGTTCAACCGATGATTTGTCATGGAGCTGGCTGGTTATGATGTCTGTGGGGGTCTTCTTGTGGATGGTATATGGATTGGACTTAAATAGCCTTTCACTCATCGGAGCCAATGCGGTGACTTTTTGCTGCGTGGTAATACTGCTATGGGTGAAAGTTAGCAATTATCGCCGTGGGAAATAAATAACAGGTACGTAAGAGGCTGCTGTATATAATCATAGCAGTAGTAGTCATTGGTTTAATACTTGACAATGGGATATTATGGTGATAAAGTAACAGGCAAAAGAAAATATTGGTGAACAGGTGCCCTGCGGGGCTTAATAGGGAAGTCCGGTGTAACACCGGCGCGGTCCCGCCACTGTAATGGGGAGCGAATCCAAGGGTATGCCACTGGGACAGAAGTCTTGGGAAGGTTTGGTAGTAGCTGTGATCCAGAGCCAGGAGAACTGCCTGTTTAGAAGTCACCGTTATACCCACGAGCGATGGGGAGGGGATTATATACAAGTGTGCCATTATTTCCTGGCTATTGCCAGGCTTCAATTAGGTAAGACTGTTATAGACCTCTCCGCTGTTGTGGAGAGGTCTTTCCAGTTTAATATTCGAATGATTGATATGTTATAATAAAAAAGATATTATTAGTACAGCTTATTTATGGAATAATGTTAACAGGTAATTGAAAAAATGTTGGTTTAAAGGAGTATAACCACTAAAACGCGAATACTCAACAAGATAAGTATAGGGATGTGGTTGATATTGCTGTTTATCCGGTAAATCTCCAAATTGACGGGCGCCGCTGCGCTGTGGTGGGCGGCGGGAGTGTGGCTGCGCGTAAGGTTGTTTCCCTGGTTGAAGCAGGGGCCTGCGTTACTGTGTTTAGTCCGGCCCTGACTGACTGCCTGACGGAAATGGCAGTTAACGGACAGATAATCCATGTAGACAGGCCGTATTGCCAGGGCGATCTTGCCGGTTATTTTATTGTAATTTGCGCTACT
This sequence comes from Bacillota bacterium, assembly GCA_023434855.1. The sequence goes on from JAEYSJ010000284.1 coordinate 16,183, forward strand.
GATGACCGGGATAGCAACCGCCAGGCGGCGGAGGAAGGCCATAGGTCGGGGGCGCTCGTTAATGTGGTTGATGATCCGGCGGCCTGTGACTTCAGTGTACCGGCCCAGGTGGCGCGGGGAGATGTATTGTTTACCGTGTCTACCGGCGGCAAAAGCCCGGCTTTGGCCCGCCGCCTGCGGGAAGAACTGGCTGGACGGTATGGCCCTGAATACGGGGAATATCTGGAACTGGTAGCCAAGGTGCGGGACGAATTAAAAACACGGCTGGCTACATCCCGGGACAGGGAAAGTTTTTGGCGGGAAACTATCGACAGTGATATTCTTGTTTTATTGCGGCAAGGTAAGATAAAGGAAGCGGAGGCAAAGATCAGAAATGCAGCTGGTTGTACTGGGACTAAATCATAAGACTGCGCCAGTTGAGGTGCGGGAATGTTTTTCATTTTCTGAGGAACAGGTTAAAACAGCCTTAAAACATATTGATACTTGTGAAGAAATTAGTGAATGTGTTATTTTGTCGACCTGCAACCGTACAGAAATGTATGCGGTGGTGGACGATGTGGAGGACGGGCTGCCGGTGATGCAGCAGTTTGTGGCACACTTGGCCGGCAGGGATTATGACAACACTTATTTCTTCTATCATACAGAAGAGGATTGTATCAGGCATTTGTTCCGGGTGGCCGCCAGTCTGGATTCGCTGGTTGTCGGCGAGGGACAAATTCTCAGCCAGGTGAAAAAAGCATATTCCCTGGCCCGCGATGCCGGGACGACAAGCACGGTGCTGAATACTTTATTCCACCGGGCCATAGCCGTAGGCAAAAAAGTGCGCACCGAAACGCGCATTGCCTACAGTGCCGTCTCTGTCAGCTACGCGGCGGTAGAGTTGGCCAAAAAGGTTTTTGGCGATTTATCCAACTCCAACGTATTAATCCTCGGGGCGGGGGAAATGAGCGAACTGACTGCCCGCCATCTGGTGGAAAACGGGGTACAAACGGTGTTTGTTTCTAACCGTAAATTCGAAAGGGCAATCCAATTGGCCGATAAGTTCCGGGGGGTGGCTGTGCCTTTTGAGGATTTTATGAAATGCGCTGTTCAGGCGGATATCGTAATTACTTCCACCGGCGCGCCACATTATATAATCAGAACATGGGATGCCGCTCATTTAATGCCCAGGCGGCAGGGCAGGCCGATTATTTTTATTGATATTGCCGTGCCGCGGGATGTGGAGCCGGAAGTTGCGGCCATTGCCGGGGTAACTTTATATAATATTGATGATTTGGAAGCGGTGGTAGAATCCAATATGCGGGGCCGGGAACAGGAAGCCAGGTTGGCTGAAGACATTATTGCTGCCGAGCTGGCCGAACTGGTAACAAAATTCCGCTATTTATCTTTCCGTCCGGTAATGGCCCGTCTGACCGATAAAGCGGAAAAAATGCGCCAGCGGGAAGTGAAGCGGGCTTTGGCCAAACTGCCTGACATTACACCGGAAGAGCGCAAAGTATTGGAGAACATGTCCAAAATGCTTGTCCGCAAACTGTTGCGCGATCCTATGGTGCGTATTAACGAGGCGGCTGGTAGCGAGCATGAGGAGTTTTACCTAGACGCTATAACGAGCTTATTCAAACTTGACGCAATAGGGGAGAGCAGACATAGTGAAAAGAAAACTTGTTATCGGTACGCGCGGCAGTAAGCTGGCTTTATGGCAGGCAAATTATATAGCGCACCGGATTGCCGACCGCTATCCGGAAATCGAAGTAGTCTTGCAGCATATTGTGACTACCGGGGATAAAATATTGGATGTACCACTGGCTAAAATCGGCGGCAAGGGGCTGTTCACCAAGGAACTGGAGAACGCTATGCTGTGCGGCGAAATTGATCTGGCAGTGCATAGTTTAAAAGATATGCCGACCGAATTGCCGGAAGGCCTTACGCTGGCGGCGATTACTGAAAGAATAGACCCGGGAGACGCCTTGGTCAGTCCTAAATACGGTGTAATCGACAACCTGCCGCCTGGGGCGAAAGTCGGTACTTCCAGCCTGCGGCGGCGGGCACAGCTTTTACATTATCGTCCTGATTTGACGATCAGCGATCTTCGGGGCAACCTTGATACCAGGTTGAAAAAGCTGGAAACACATGATCTGGATGCCATTGTTCTGGCAGTAGCCGGGTTAAAACGGCTCGAATGGGACAACCATATTACACAGGTGCTGCCGCGGACAATTTGTCTGCCGGCCGTGGGGCAAGGGGCGCTGGCGCTTGAAGCCCGTGCCAATGATAATGAAGTGCTGAGCATTCTGGATTTCTTAAACAATCAACAGACAAGACAGGCGGTAACCGCCGAACGGGCCTATCTCCATGAAGTGGAAGGCGGCTGCCAGGTACCAATCGGAGTTTTTGGCACGGTGGGTAACCATGTCTTATCTTTGGAAGCCGTGATATTATCGGTAGACGGCAAAACTATAGTAAGGGACGTTGTGTCAGGCACGCCCGGCGCCGCGGCAGAATTAGGCCGCAGTCTGGCTAACCGCATGCTGGACGCCGGCGGGCGGGAAATACTGGCCCAGTTGAAATAAGAATAATTAACCGCATAGTTCAGAGTATTCGCAGCGGAATGCGCTATATTCATCTATTTGATTATGCGTAATAATTCCCCTCCGTGTCCTCTGTGTCCTCTGCGGTTAGAAAAAAATAGCAGTAAGCGTTTACGACAGGCAGGGGGAGAAACAGATGCAAAAGGGTATGGTCTATCTGGTGGGCGCAGGCCCGGGAGATTACAAATTAATCAGCGTAAAAGCGCTGGAATATATACAAGGCGCGGATACCATCGTGTATGACCGCTTGGCGGATGACCGGCTGCTGGCTTATGCCAGGCCGGATGTTGAACTTATTTATGTGGGTAAAGCTTCCAGCGCCCATACCATGCGGCAGGAAGAGATCAACCAGGTATTAGTGGACAAGGCCAGGGAAGGCAAAAGCGTTGTACGCCTTAAAGGGGGCGACCCCTTTGTTTTTGGGCGGGGCGGCGAGGAAGCATTGGAGCTTATTGCCAACAATCTGCCTTTTGAAGTAGTGCCTGGTATTACTTCAGCCATTTCCGTACCGGCTTATGCCGGCATACCGGTAACCCACCGGGGAATTGCCACATCTTTTGCGGTTATTACCGGGCATGAGGACCCTGCTAAGACCGAATCCAATATGAAGTGGGACAAACTGGCCACAGGGGTGGACACGCTGGTTTTTCTCATGGGAGTGGAAAACCTTCCCCATATTACGGCCCAGCTTATCAAGAACGGACGTCAGGCTGAAACACCGGCGGCAGTAATCCGCTGGGGCACAAAGCCGGAACAACGGGTATTGGTTACTACGGTCGGCCGGGCGGCAGAAGATGTAGCCGCTCAGGGGATCAAGCCGCCGGCCATTTTTATTGTCGGCGAAGTAGTAAAACTGCGGAAAGATCTGGCCTGGTTTGACCGGCGGCCGCTGTTCGGCAAAAAGGCTCTGGTAACCCGGGCCAGGGAACAGGCCAGCGCTTTGACTGTCGAATTGGAAGCTCTTGGCGCGCAATGCCTGGAGGCGCCGGCAATCAAGATTGTACCACCGGAAAGTTATCTCGAATTGGACAAAGCGGTAAGGGAGCTGGCCAGCTACCAGTGGCTGATTTTTACCAGCGTAAACGGCGTGGAATATTTCTTCAGCCGCTTGCATGAGGCCAAACTGGATTCCCGGGCGTTGGCGGGTCTTAAGGTAGCTGCAATCGGTACACAGACTGCCGAGTGTCTTAAAAATTATGGTGTGCTGGCTGATGTTGTACCGCTGGAATTCAGGGCGGAAGGCATTATTGAGGCACTGTCCGGCTTAATCGAGCCAGGCATGAAAGTGCTCATTCCCCGGGCGTTAATAGCCCGCGATGTACTGCCGGAGAAACTGGTTGAAATGGGCGCCGCCGTTAATGTCGTGCCTGCCTACCGCACGGTAGCCGGGGATACTGACGGGAAAGCGCTGGCGGCTAAGTTGGACGCCGGAGACATAGATATTGTTACCTTTACCAGTTCATCTACAGTTACCAATTTACTCAGCCTGCTGGGGGAGGGTGGCGCTCAATTGCTGGCAAAAGCAAAAATAGCCTGCATCGGCCCTATCACTGCTACAACCTGTGTCCAGCATGGCATCAAACCTGATGTTATTGCTGATGAATATACAATTAAAGGACTTATATCTGCTATATTTAACTTATATTCAGAGTAAGGTTTGATTTTAGAGTGTTAATTAAGGTCCTTGTGATTTACATAGTGGTGTTTAACTGATTGATTTACAGAGGAGGTTTTCAATATGAATCCCTTAATCCGTCCAAGACGACTAAGGGCCTCTGCCGGCATCAGGCAGATGGTGCGGGAAACCGGCATTCATGCAGCTGATTTGGTCTATCCGCTGTTTGTTGTGCCAGGCCAGAACATTAAAAAAGAAATTTCATCCCTGCCAGGCAATTACCATTTATCCGTCGACAAGGTGGTGGAAATGGCCAAAGAGGCTTATAGCCTGGGAATACCGGCGGTGATGGTATTCGGCCTGCCGGAATATAAGGACGAGCGCGGTTCCAGCGCCTGGGATATGAATATGCCGGTGCAGCAGGCTATTCAACGTATTAAGGCTGCTGTGCCTGACCTGGTGGTTATCAGTGATGTATGCCTTTGCGAGTATACCAGTCATGGTCATTGCGGTCTGATAAAAGGGCACACAGTAGACAATGATGCCACTCTCAGCCTGCTGGGACAGGTAGCTCTCAGCCATGCTGAAGCAGGCGTTGATATGATTGCTCCCTCGGACATGATGGACGGACGGGTGCTTGCTATCCGTGAAGCTCTTAACAGCCAGGGTTATACCGATATAGTTATTATGGCTCATGCCGTTAAATACGCTTCCGCTTTTTACGGTCCCTTCCGCGATGCGGTCGATTCTGCTCCCCAGTTCGGTGATCGCAAAACCTATCAGATGGACCCGGCCAATGCCCGTGAGGCTTTACGGGAGGCTGCCCTCGATGTCGAAGAGAGCGCTGATATTATAATGGTAAAACCGGCACTTGCCTATCTCGACATTATCCGCCAGGTGCGGGACCGGTTTGATGTGCCGGTAGCTGCCTACAACGTCAGCGGCGAATATGCCATGGTCAAAGCGGCTGCCGCCAAAGGCTGGGTTGATGAAGAACGCATTGTGTTGGAAACGTTGACAAGTATAAAACGTGCCGGTGCACGAATTATTATTACATATCACGCTCTTGATGCAGCCCGCTGGCTGAGAAAGAACTGAGTACAAGGGGTTTTGAACCACAGAGTACACAGAGTACACAGAGTGGAACGGCTCGATTGCATCTCGCAGGGATAAATGGATTGTATAGCACTAACATTGGCGAAGGATAGTGCTATGCAATTTAAAATTTGGCAAGGATACATGAATAATAAAATCCCTCTGCGTCCTCTGTGTCCTCTGTGGTTAACGTTATTTCGTTACCAGGAGGTTATAACATGGCTTTCAATCTGGATAAGTCGGCGGCAGCATTTGCTGAAGCCAAACAATATATTCCGGGCGGGGTTAACAGTCCGGTGCGGTCTTTTCGTGGGGTGGGCGGCACGCCGCCGTTTATCGCCGGAGCAGCCGGCAGCAAATTATATGACATAGACGGTCACCAGTATATTGATTATGTTGGCTCATGGGGGCCTATGATCCTGGGACACGCTCATCCGGCGGTTACTGAAGCGTTGCGGCAGGCCTTGGAACGGGGTACCAGCTACGGCGCCCCTACCTTGCTGGAAACAACATTGGCTAAAATGGTGACAGCGGCAGTGCCCTCCATGGAACTGGTGCGGATGGTCAATTCCGGCACTGAGGCTACCATGAGCGTATTGCGTTTAGCCCGGGCATTTACCAAACGCAATAAAATCATCAAATTTGCCGGGTGCTATCATGGTCATCATGACAGCCTGTTAGTCAAAGCAGGCTCAGGAGCGACCACATTAGGGATACCGGACAGTCCGGGCGTGCCGGCTGCTATTGCCGGTGGCACCATTACCGTCGCTTATAATGACGCTGTTGCCCTCGAACAGGCTTTCAAGCAGTACGGCGAAGATATTGCCGCTGTTATTATTGAGCCAGTGCCTGGAAACATGGGCATGGTACTTCCCTGTGAGGGATATTTGGCTGAGGTGCGGAAAATTACCAATAAATACGGTACACTCCTGATATTCGATGAGGTGATGTCCGGTTTCCGCGTTGCCTACGGCGGCGCTCAGCAGGTTTATGGCATCAAACCTGATCTAACCTGTCTGGGCAAGGTTATTGGCGGAGGACTGCCGGTGGGAGCTTATGGCGGACGCCGGGATATTATGGAATACATTGCCCCGGCCGGGCCGGTATACCAGGCAGGAACCTTAAGCGGCAATCCGCTGGCAATGACTGCCGGTATTACTACGTTGAAGATTTTGTCGGAAAAACCCGGCATTTATGCCCAGCTAACGGACAAGACAGAAATATTGTGCGCCGGTATCCGTGCCCAGGCTGAAAAGTTTGGTTTTAAGCTGCAGTTTCACCAATTAGGCTCAATGTTCAGTATGTTCTTTAGCGATAAACCGGTATATGATTATGATAGTGCAACTCAAGCGGATGTGGCTGCCTTCAATATCTATTTTCACGCCATGCTGGAACAGGGTGTTTACCTGGCGCCTTCCCAGTTTGAAGCAGGCTTCATGTCCGCCGCCCACAGCGATGAGGATATTGCCGCAACCATTGCTGCTAGTGCCAAAGCATTCGCCAAGGTGGCGGAATATAAGGAAAAATAATCATTTAAAACCCCAAGCCTAAGGCTTGGGGTTTACTATATGTTTTGAATTTTTAACTGCCGGCACTGTGGAAGAAAAAAGTCATGATCACTCCCTTTCATAGTTAATTGTAAAAGATTCACAAAACATTCATAGAACATTCATGAGAATTTCACTTTCATTTATTACAATTGCATTAAAGAAAACAAGACATTAATCTTGGGAGGGATTTTAAAATGAAAAAATTTACATGGATTCTTGCTTCCGCGTTGCTGTTATTTCCGCTTACCGCTAATGCTTCTGTCAGTACAAAGGTAGACTCCGGCGTAACCACGCATATTAGCCAGACTAGAACTAACCCTTGGAGTTCATTTGAGCTGCGAAAAGAAAATGACCAATCATTACCTACTGTTACACTAAAGCTAACTGACTATACACCTTACTTTTTTTCCAATAATACTCAGTTGATAACCGATGGAGCGGTTTCTGATTTAAAGTTGCTGGATACTTACAGGAACCAAACTCAGTTCAAATCACTTGTGAACAGTATTGGTACATACCAACTTTCTTCATCCCAAATAAATGCGATAAAGGAAGCTAAGAATGTATCAATTCGGACCGTTTCTTACAATAATCCCACAACTACCTGGAAAGTTTCCGGGAAAATACTGAAGGAATGGCAGGAAGTTTTAGCCAAAAACTAAATCTAACTTTGCCGGGGACTTAAACTGATGAGAAGATCCAGCACTTCCGGATTGGAAATGCTGGATCTTTCTTAATACATAAGTAACTTGATGGCTAAGGTGTATAAGTAACTGCCGGTTAAGGTTTGGGAGTACAGTTAGGAAAGCAAGGCACATTTGGAGTCGGAGTGCAGTTAGGGAAGCAGGGAGCGTTTGGATTTGGCGTACAAGTGGGAAAACAGGGAGCTGTTGAGCTGGGATTACAGTTGGGAAAACAATGAGAACCCGGAAAGCAGCTGGAGCTGGGGAAACAACTTGGGCGGCAGCCGGAACTTGGACGGCAGCCGGAACTTGGAAAACAGCCGCTGGTGTTAGGACGACAGTGTGAACTTGGATACGGGCGTCCGTCTTCATCATAGAATACTATTTGCGGGTCATCATCCCATGCAGATCTTTTGCGCATAAAATTAACTCCTCCTTATGACATAATTCTATTTTAAAATATGCAGCAATTAGCGCAAGGGTTCTTAAAATAGGGGATTGGGGAAGATTTAATTTTAAGACAATAAAAGTTCATCTTTTCATATCATAGTACATTTCGTCTGCAGCTTTTTTATCTGTTCCTTTTAGATAAGCGAGAATTATTTCCGGGTTTTTTACTAAATACCAATCACCTAACTTGTCAAATCTCCTGCTTGACGTAAACATCTGTGCTTTCGTTATAGTTTTGAATGCTTTGCCGCATTTTTTCCCCCACCTTTTTAAGCGCATTGCAAAATCGGCATCCTCAGCCAGAAGCAAAGTTTCATCAAATCCATTAATTGCTTCAAAGTCTTTTTTAAAACACCAAAAAAGACCTACAGATACCAACCCATACTTGACGATCATCGGAATCACTAGAAATAATAGCGAGATTATTATTCCCAGTGATATTCTTTCCGGCCTTCCGCCGACACCTCCGCCGATATACTTTCCTGTGCTGAGCTGATTTTCTATCTCCGTAAGCATATTATCCGACATCCAACTATCAGCATCTATTGTAACCAATATCTCTCCCCGTGCTGCTCTGGCACCGGTATTCCTAATTTTCGAAAGGTTTTTGCTTTCGTCCTTTACGATAACGCAATTATAGGCTAATGCGATTTCTTCTGTCCGGTCAGTACAACGATTCAATACTACGATTACTTCAACCTGGTTTTTATAAGGTGCAGACGCTGCTTTAATTGAATCCAGGCATCTTTTTATATAATCTTGTTCATTACGTGCAGGTATTATAATAGAGAACTTTATGTTATGCTCACTTTCAATTCCTAGGTTTTGTTTTGTCATGGAATTACCTCCTGAATCATCCAAATGTTTCCACTTTAATTATACATTAATTTACATATAATGTATAATGATTTTGGGATTATTGTAAAATAGCAGAACTTCTTACAGAATGATAGGGAAAGTTTTCTTGATGTTATTTAATCTATGCAGGAACATATATACTTTATATAGAATAACCACAAAATTGCCTCCAGTGAAACTCTGGCGGCAGAAGATAGACTTTTATACAATACTTTTATTAATTTGCTGCCAGAGGAGAAAAATTTATGACAAAATTACAGCGTGAACTACTTTTGAAAGCCTGGAAGCTTGCCAGGGCTTATTGGTTTTCGGAGGAAAAATGGTGGGCCAGGGGCATGTTGGTAGTTATTGTTGCGCTAAGTTTGGCGATTGTAGCTATTAATGTATGGTATAATTCCTGGCACAATACTTTTTATAATGCATTGAATGAACGCAATCAAACGGCCTTTATTAATGCATTGGGAGAGTTTACCGTTTTGGCGACCTGTTTTATTATTGTAGCCGTCTACCAAATTTATCTGAACATGATGCTGACCATCCGCTGGCGTAAATGGATGACAAGGCAATATTTGGGCGACTGGTTGAAAAATCAAACCTACTACCGGATGAAACTGTTAGATAATAATAATACGGACAACCCTGATCAGCGTATTAGTGAGGATATTAATCTTTTTGTAACTAAATCGCTGGCTTTATCGATAGGCTTGTTCAAGGAAGTAATTTCTCTTATTTCATTCATAATTATTTTGTGGCAGCTGTCAGGGGTACTGGAAATTCCGCTGGGAAATCAGGTATATACTATTTCCGGCTATCTGGTATGGGCGGCTATTGGCTATGCGGTCTTAGGAACATGGCTGACTGTAAAATTAGGAAGACCTATGGTTAAGTTGAATTTCATGCAGCAGCGCTATGAAGCTGATTTCCGGTTTACGCTGATGCGCTTAAGGGAAAATAGTGAAAGTGTGGCATTGTACAAAGGGGAAAATGAGGAGCACTCGGGGTTTCTAGCCCGTTTTCAGAGAGTATTTGATAACTACTGGCAGTTGATGCGGCTTAACAAAAAACTTACCTGGCTTACTTCCGGTTATTCCCAGATTTCGATTATTTTTGCTATTCTGGTGGCGGCGCCCCGTTATTTTACCAACCAAATCAGTTTAGGGCAGGTATTTCAGATAAGCGGTGCTTATGGTAATGTTCAATCAGCTTTATCTTACTTTGTGGATAAATTTACCGATTTAGCCGAATGGCAAGCAGTAGTGAACCGGCTTACAGAGTTTTCGACCAATATGGAGAAAGTACAGCAGTGGGATGACAATGGCACGGAACTGACGGTGAAAAAAGCTCCGCAGGACGAACTTGCTGTTGACAATCTGACGGTGCGCCGTCCGGATGGAACTGACTTGTTGACCGGACTCAATTTGCAGCTTTCTCCAGGCAGTTCATTGCTGGTTACCGGTCCCTCCGGTTGCGGCAAAAGCACGCTGTTGCGTACTCTCGCCGGCATATGGCCTTTTGCCAAAGGAGCAGTCAAGATGCCGGAAAACAGGAAGGTATTATTTTTGCCACAAAAATCGTATTTACCTATCGGTCCCTTGCGCGAGGCTGTTAGTTATCCCGGTCTGACTCAACCAGTTAGTGATCAGGACATTAAAACTGTTTTGGAAGTATGCAACCTTTCCTTTTTGGCAGACCGGCTCAACGATTCTGAGGACTGGGCACAGGTGCTGTCTCTTGGTGAACAGCAACGTCTTGCTTTTGCCAGGGTGTTGCTGCAGCAACCTGACCTGGTGTTTCTTGATGAAGCTACCGCCGCACTGGATGAAGCTACTGAGAGCCAGCTTTATCAGCAGATAAGAACAAAATTACCCTCCAGTATTATTGTGAGTGTGGGCCACAGACAAACTTTGAACAAATATCATACTATAAAACTGCAAATGGATAATGCCGGCACTTGGCAAATGGCTTAACAGTTGAAAGTAACGGATGAATAATTTACCATTTCCCGGGAAATACGCTAAAAAATTGCGTCCGGTCTGATTTTTTCTACGGCGCTGACAATAGAAAATGTCATAAAGAGAAATGTCCCGGAAAATCAATTGTGTTATCGTGTAGAATAAGCACTAATAGGGAAAACCATCGTCAATCCAACACGGTGGTTTTATTTTTTTGCAAATTGTTCACACTATAAAGATACAGAAAACCGGGAAATAGTATAACAGGAGTGGCATGATGACAAATCAGTTTATTCCCAAACGGGCATTTTTCGAGCCTGCAGCATTGGATTATTCATTAGGTCAAGAAATTTACAAGCGTTTAAAGGAGATGAAGGTGCCAATAAAACTTACCGGATCCCATAACAGGGTTACCGGCATTCCGGGAAAAACACCTCGCGAAATGTTTTATGAGGCTAAGCGTACCTTGGTAGTCGGTGTCAGAAAGAGTACAGAATTTGCCGGTTGTAAGCCATCTGCCAATTTTCAGCTGCCGTTGGCAACAGGTTGTTCCAGCATGTGTGAATACTGTTATCTGGCTACTACCCTGGGCAAAAAACCCTATGTCAGAGTGTATGTAAACATTGAAGACATATTAAGGCAGACGCACTCTTACATTGAAGAGCGGAAACCGGAAATAACCTGGTTTGAGGGGGCGGCTACGTCCGACCCTCTACCTACCGAATACTTAACAGGTTTATTGTATAAAACCATAGAATTTTTCGGAACCCAGCCACTGGGGCGATTTCGCTTTGTAACTAAGCATGATCAGGTCGATTCCCTGCTCACAGCTGCGCATAACGGGCATACAAGATTTCGGTTCAGTATCAATGCCGCTCCAATAATTGATAAGTATGAGCATGCCACGCCGTCCATGGCGGAAAGGGTTGCTGCCGCCGCCAAGGTAGCGCGGGCCGGCTATCCCCTTGGTTTCATTATTGCGCCAATTTTTTATTACCCCGGCTGGGAGCAGGATTATGGCCGTTTGCTGCAGGCGTTGGCTGAGCAGCTCCCGCAGACAGCCAGAAAAGACCTGACTTTTGAACTTATATCTCACCGCTACACAAAACGCGCTAAAAGCAACATTCTGGAGCTGTTTCCCCAGACAGCATTGCCCATGGATGAAGGTGAACGAAAATATAAATACGGTCAGTTCGGTTATGGTAAATATGTTTATCTACCGGAAACTATGGCAGAGATCAAAAATTTTCTGCAAGAGAAAATAAAGGGGATATTTCCGGAAGCTTATCTGGAATATTTCGTCTGAACCGGATTTTGTCGCAATTAGATAAAAATTTAAGGAATAACTGAATGTTGTTAGAATAAAATAAAACTAAAGATCATCAATGAAGCTTCAGCTACTATATTTATAACATAGGGCTGGGGTTTTTTCTTTTTACAGAATGCGCAGGAGGAGGTGTCGCAGACGGAAACAACACCAGGAGTATAATTAGGAGGCAAAAAAAGATGAGCAAAAAGTGGATGGCATTAATTATTTTGTTAATGACAACCATGCTGCTTGTTAGTGCTTGCAGCAACAAGCCGGCCATGCAGACTACGGATAAAAAAGGACCGGCCTGGGCCGGGGAGCTGGCGCCTATGTCCAAGGAGGCGGTAATTAAGGTGGGTATGAAGCAGGTAGTCTCCGATGCCGGCATTCTTATTGGCATGGCCAAAGGATATTACAAGGACCTGGGGATCGTCATAGAACCGGTGCAGTTTAATTCCGGGCAGGAAATGATTAATCAATTGGCAGCAGGCCAGCTTGATGTGGGGGCAACAGTATCTACCGCCGGTCTGTTTAATGCCATGTCCCGGGATATACCTATTAAAATTGTTGCCGATAAGGGAATTAATGTTCCCGGCAAAGGATACTATCGTCTGGTTATCCGCAAAGGCCTTGCCAATACGGTAAGAGATTATAGTGATTTGCGCGGACTGAGGATTGCGATTGTGGGAACAGCATCCCTTGATGAACTTTCTCTTATGCGGGTGCTGGATAAAGCAAACTTAAGCAAAAAAGATATTGACATGCAGGTCATCAGATCCTTCCCCGATATGCTGGTTGCGCTTAATAATAGCAGTATTGATGCCGCTATGCTAATCGAGCCATTTGTGACACAGGGCATGACGAAAGAGATCATTGATCCCTGGAAAGACCCCCAGGAATATGACCCGGAGGCCCAGACAGCCTTATTGGTTTATGGCACAAGCCTGACTAAGCGGCCTGATATTGCCAACCGTTTTATGGTGGCATATGTAAAATCCGTACGGGATTATAATGATGCTTTCTTTAAGGAAAAAGCTAAAAAGGAAATAATAGACATTCTTACTAAATATTCTGTTGTTAAAGAAGCCGCTTTATATGACAGGATGTATCCTGTCGGGATTAACCCGGATGGCTATGTACGGATGAAGGGCATAGAAATGGATTTAACCTGGTATAAGGAAAATAATTTGCTGCAAAAGGATATCGGGGTGGAAGATGCGGTTGATAATCAATACGTGGATTTTGCCCTAAAGCAGCTCGGAAAATACGAGTAGAGGCTGCAATATGGATAAATTCGCAAACAGCAAGATGATGACTAATATTTTATCAGTAGTATCACCCCTTTCGCTGTTGTTGGTATGGGAAATATTAGCGCGCACCGGAATGATTGATACCAGGTTGTTATCAAGTCCTACGGCGATTGCCCGTTCCCTGGTGCCCTTGCTGGTATCAGGGGAACTGCTTAATAATGCCTGGGTCAGCGTAGAACGGATAATATGGGGGTTTATTGCCGGTGCTTTGCCTGGTGTACTACTGGGAATGAGCATGGGTTTATCGCCTTTGGTGCGCTCAACAATTGAACCGATGATTCAGGCGACCTATCCAATTCCTAAACTGGCAATTATGCCGCTCATCCTTTTGGTTTTCGGTTTAGGGGAAACTTCCAAAATATTTACGATTGCTATCGGTGTGTTTTACTTAGTGGTGATAAACACTATGGCCGGTGTATTGCAGATTGATAAGATATATCTTGATGTGGCAAAAAACTTTGGTGCTAGCCGGAAAGATTTCTATATAACCGTAGCCTTTCCCGGGGCTTTACCCATGATTTTTGCCGGACTTAAGCTCAGTATGGGCA
>JAEYSJ010000302.1 GCA_023434855.1 Bacillota bacterium
CTAAGCTTTGCCTGCTCCTTGGCTGTACTCAGTAGCCCCTTAGCTTGTTCCTTATTTAGTGGGTGGATTTCCTCTTTTGAAATCTTTGGCGGATCGGTTAACTTTGCAGGGTTCTTGATTAGTAGTCCAATTTTAATTGCCTTATCTAAGCAAGTAATGAAGTAACGACGTATACCACGAACTGTTAAAGAGGCCAACCCCTTTTTCTCAACTCCACCACTTACAAGCAACTCATTAAAAAACCTCTGAATATCCGGAATAGACAATTTTGTGATAGGCACATCGTTAAATTTGGCCTTAACATGCTTCATGCAGCTGAAATACTTTTCATAAGTCTTTATCCTGACAGAAGGCTTTACAAAATCCTCTAGCCACCGATCCACCCAGACCCCCACAGTAAGTTTACTTGCTTCCGGCAAAAGACCATCATCCAGGTTTTTAACCCAATCTCTTTTCTTTGCATTGACTTCTCTTTGCGTTTTGCCGGTAAACATTTTTCTCTTAGTACTACCATCTGAATCCTTATATGTCGCTTGTGCTTCCCAGCGCAGGCGCTTTTCATTGTAATAAGCTGTACCCTCACCATTAGACCGCCGCCCTGCCATGTATGGCCCTCCTTTATATGAAGAGGCAAGGCCTCCAGCCCCACCTCTTCACATTTACTATGCTATCAACTCGATGCCTTTCTAATATTGTCTACAGCAACTTTCTGTAAATCTATTTCATTCTGGGCTACAAGCGCCAACGCTTCAGAAAAGCCCTTTTTATATCCCTCAATGTAGCCCTTAATCCGCCAAGACTTAATGCCCTGAAAATAAAGCTCACTATAAGCATCTGAAAGCATGCCAGCTTTTACTTTTTTATCGTTTGGTAAAGCCCTCGTTATGCCAGTAATCAAAGCAGTAATCCTTTTCTGGATACGCTCACTTCGTAGCTGATCGGGCTCGGAACTAAGGTACTGGCGGCGGTATTGCTGTTTATTCATATGCTTCATCTCCCGCTCTTTCAAATGTCGAACTGGCCAACATTGGCCATACATGCTTGTACACATCATAATGGCGCTCAACCATTGTCTTACCTTCTGCCGTATAGTATTGCAACTCTTTTCGTCCCGCCGCCAGGGCAGCCTTAGTCATGGCTTGCTCAGAATGTACGCCGGCACATTGCAAACAAATAAAATGCAGCTTTACCGGCTCACCTAAGACTATAGCCGGCCACTCCCACGTAACAACCAAAGTATTTTTACAATCTGGGCAGGTCTTGTTCGTCTTGTACAGCATTTCATTCACTCTCCCAAAACTTTGCATCAATAATTTATGGCTCTTGTTAACAGTACGTAAGAAATTAATTACAGGAACTTTTAATATTTCACATATTACTATTCAACAATAGTTCATTATGTCTTACTTTTAGTATAACATTACAGACGAAAGTGGTCAAGCAATCCCAAACAAAAAGTTTGCTTATACAAACATTTCTCCTTATAATGTAAACAAGGAGTGATTTTAGTGATTAGTTATAAGCCATTATTAAAACTATTAATAGACCGAGATTTAAAAAAACATGATCTTATCAACTTAGCTGACTTATCTAAAGCAACTATCGCTAAGTTATCAAAAAACGAATATGTTTCATTAGAAGTTATAGATCGCCTCTGCCTTGCCCTTAATTGCCAACCAGGAGATTTATTAGAGTATATACCTAATAACCAAGAGCAATTTTATCCTCAACAAACACTTAAGTAACTGAAGACAAAATACTTTTAAAGTCTACTAAATAATTACTAGAATTACACTAGTAAAAGGAGATTGGAATAAATGGCTCTACAGAATGATACTGGTCGAAAAGATAACATTATTAATGTTAACGCCGGTAAAGTAATACATTGCTTACATTGCAATAATACTACTTACGTCCATTTTGTATCCCACTATAAAGAACGTGACGATCTTGATCTAATTTGGATTGATTATCAATGGAACCTATATCGATGCCTAGTCTGCAGTGAAGTTACACTTGAACGTATTTCAGAATGCAGCGAAGATATAGACTATGATAGTGACAATCAACCTTATATAAAGCCTGAAGTATCAATTCTTTATCCTGTAAACCAAAATGCTTTATTGCCCGATCCTCACAAAGATTTACCTAAAGAGCTTATTGATGATTATGAAGAGGCGCGCTCAATAGCGCATATCTCGCCGCGTAGTGCTGCCGCCTTATTACGGCTCCTTATAGAAAAACTTTGTATACTACTTGGTGCCAAAGGAAAAGACATTAATGAGAATATTGCATTCCTAGTTCGTAACGGCCTCCCCAAAAACGTGCAAATGATTTTTGACATTGTTCGACTTATTGGCAACAATGCAGTGCATCCTGGCACTATTGACTTGAAAGATGATAAAGAAATTGTTAGTAAGCTATTTATTTTAGTTAACATTGCTGTAGAGTATCAAATAACCCAGCCCAAATTGATTTCTCAACTTAAATCTGGGATACCGCAGTCCAAACTAGATGCAATTGAACGTAGAGATAGTAATATATAAAATTCAGATCCCCTCTTTACTACCCCAGATTATTACCTCAAATCCGGCATCGGCTGGTTTTTTTGTTGATTCTTCGAACTATCCGAATATTCAAAGAGGTAATACTCTTTATCTGTCGAAAATTAGTACATCACTAACTTGGAGGACGTGTTTTTATGGAAATAATCAACAGTTTCATTAATCAATATAAACGAGAATTTGACTTCTATGAAAAATCCTCCAGCCTTTGCGCAAAGTTATGCGAAAGCCTTCTACAGCGAAATGGAATTAGAGCTATTGTAACATTCCGAGCTAAAGACCCTGAAAGACTTAGAGAAAAGTTAATTAAGAGAAATGAAGAATACAAGAAACTTAATATAAAAGATAAATACAACTCTAACGATGCTATATACAATGATATAGTCGATTTTGCAGGTGTACGAATTGCCTTATATTTTCCTGGCGATAGATATGAAGTTTCAAAAATTATCAAATCGAGTTTTAATTCAGTACAAGAGATAATATTTCCAAAACAAACTCCTGCACCTGATACTGATCCTTATAAAAAAACGTTTGGCGGATATTTAGCTACTCATTATCGGGTAAATTTAAAAGAGGAAAGTGAATCACCTGAATTTACCCTATATAGTCAAGCGCGAATAGAAATTCAAGTGGCTTCTTTGCTCATGCATGCTTGGTCAGAAGTAGAACATGACCTCGCTTACAAGCCTCTCACCGGAACTCTGTCTGAAAATGAGTATGCAATATTGAACGAACTAAATGGTCTAGTTTTGGTAGGCGAAAGTAATCTAGAACGCCTTCAAAAAGCAATTAAGGATAGGGTTGAAACTTCCGGGTATTCTTTTACAAATCATTATGAACTAGCCTCCTTCATTTTTGATAATCTTAAATCCACTCTTATGACCGGAACCAGTGAATTTTTTATGGGACGTGCGGATATACTGTTTAGATTCTTACAATTGGCCGAATTAAATTCCCCTGAAATAATTAAACAATATGTAATGGCAGTGGATATCTCTGTTAATCAAAAAGCTGTTGTCGAACAAATTATTGATAATCTCCTTTTAAATAAACCTGATCTTTATGATGTCTATAAACGGGCATATGTGGAATGTCTTTCAAGAAATCCATATTCACATCAAGAAGAATCAGCAGAAAAATCTTCCGCAACAGCAGAAACTAATGATAGTAGTCCATCTTACGAGAGTGCATTGGGTTATTTCATATCTAAATGGATAATATTCGAAAACATTTCACGGATACTTAGTCAATTGGAAAGTCCTACCAATTTTAAACATAACATCTTAATTCCCAAAGCACCTCTTAAATATCTAACAGGCTATAAAAATGAAATACAATGGATAAGTAACCTTAGGAATCAAGTAGTTCACGGAATGGATTATCCGTCGACAAGCGTTTTGCTTAATGCGACAAAATCTCTTGAAAACATTGTGAATGAATTGAATGCAGTATTACCTGCTAATTTAAGAGATAAGATTGTTTATCAACTAAACTCTACATCCAACCGCAATGTTGCTCTTGATTTCGTAGATGCAGTTATAGACGCTTTAATCTTACCTGAAACAGGTATTTTTCTCGCACACCACTTCGAAAGATTGAAGGAACACCCGCTATTTGAAGCAAAGGGCGAAGGACCAATATTTACTTACCTAATTAGCATCAAATATACAACTAATATACAAATAATTTTAGATCAATTAAAAAGACAAAAAAGCAGTCTTAATAACTGTACTAGATTCTTGCTAATCATTCCAAGCTTTTCTTCAATGCCAAAAATCGATGATCCACATATAAAAATAGCCCTGTTCGATGCTGAAACTAATACTTTTACGAACAGAAATGAAATTTACGAATGGATATATTCCCAAAGTGAGTAATCGTAATCTATTGGGCGTTACATTCATAGAGCCCCGTGGGGCTCTTTTGCATTATGATATATCATTTAGTTAGTATGCCACATTTCCCCTATTCGCGGGGAAAGCAATAATCCACAATAGCAAAGTTCCAAATTGCATAAGTCCCAATTGGAGCCCTATACTAATGTTCCAGTCGTAAAAGAGTATATATGATCATCTAGATGATCATATATACTCTTTTTACTTCCGTACCGTCTGTCAAAATTCTCGCACAAAACGTTCTCCATAAGTGGAGAAAACGTAACAATCCAGGCTTATGCAGTTTCATATCTTTCAATAGCTTCCGCCGCCAAAAGAGGCACAACCTTTTGGTACATCTCATAAATCTGATTATCGACAATAAAATACTTACTATGAACCGTATACATTGCAGTAGCTACAACCTCAGCATACTCAAAGATAACTGCATCAAGGTCAATCGGAGTTAGCTTTCTAGACTCCTCTACCAGCATTGTGACAGCCGGCTTTAACATCTGCTTAAATTCCTTTTCTGCTGCAGCTAAGTCATGTTTCATCTAGCCTATTCTGCCTTAACGTAGACATTCAGCCCTATTTTAATATCACTATCGCCAACAGCTTGGTTGCCTTCTGTAGTGGCCACTATAATGGATTTACCGCTGCCGCTTTTACCGTATCGCTTGGTTATGTCCACTTTGATTGTGAGTATGTTGTCTTCAATTTTCATTTCAATATTTTTCATCTTCTCTACCCCCGTTATTTATGTTGGTTTCTTAAATACAACTTATTTTGATTGGACACTCATAAACAATAATTCCTCGCAATTTGCGATTATATAGGCCAATTGTTTCGCCCTCAGAGCATATCACTGTAAGCACTTCAACAAGGGATCCGCCTATAGTTAACCCCCTGATGCTTTATGCTTTTGCTAAGCTGATACAAACATAGTTTGTATCAGCTTAGCAAAAGAAACGCTCCCATTAAAAGCGCTCCTTTATGGTTTATCGCTCCTTTTAAAACGCTCCTTTTCATTTAGGGTGGTCTCGCCCGCCGTTCTAACGCTTTCTCAGTCCGTGCATGGCCCTTCCCTCGCTTAATGGCCTCCATCCAAATGTCTGGCCGGAGCTTCAGCAGGCTATACAATTCTTCTTCCGCTAATACCAGGATGCACCTTGTCATCCGAATGACAATTGTCTTACCGATCGCCGCCGCCTCCCTTCAAATACTCCCGTAAGCAATAAAGAAAGGTATAATAAATGAAGTTTCCCGAAAGTGCTGCAGCTACGAAATTAATGCTAATGCCATAGCGCATTTCATAGGTCTTTAACGCCGCTATAAATGCTTTTGGCTCATATTGCGTCTGGTACCGATGGCCGATAATATCACCATAGCAGGCATTCTCAATCATCAAGAGCAGCTTTGCCTTACTGGCCCTAATAAGCTCCGATTCAAACCGTTGCCGGTCCTGAGTTAGATTGCCGGACAATTCCTCTAAGCTTGCTTTGCGCTCAATAGTGATTTGGTTATCAAAGTAAGTATCGCGAATTATCCCGAGTTTTTCATTCGCCGGCAGCATAAAGCTGTAATCACCAAACCCTAACTTTTTACTTTCATATGTGA
>JAEYSJ010000308.1 GCA_023434855.1 Bacillota bacterium
TCAATGAATACCGGACAGGAGGCGGAAAGCACGCCTGAGCCGGCAATGGCCTCTGCGCCGCAGTCGTCAGGCGGAATGATAAGCCAGGCGGAGATTGAAACAGTAATGGGTTCGGTGAATACCGAACAGGAGCAAGAAAGTATACCGGCATCTGCGCCTGAGCCGCCCGCATCGTCGGACGGAATGATTGGTCAGTCAGAAATAGAAGCATTGATGGCAGAAATGAATAGCAGCCAGGAAGCGGAAAACCAGCCTGAGCATATTTCCGCACCCGAATCCGCAGCGGTTGAACTATCTGGCAATGATGAAGTGCTTACAACTGATCTAAGGCCTGAATTAGATGAAGTGGCTCAGACAGCCGCATCTACTGAAACGGAACAACCTGCGAATATGGGGCAAAGACAACCGGACTCGATATTTGGATCTAAACTGAATAGTATTATGGGGATGATAGCAGGTACCATATTTACGGTGTTTGGTTTGCCGCAGAAAATCAGCCAAGCGATCAGGACAGCTTATACTGGTAGCGGACGGCAGTTATTGCCGGGACGATTAGAGTACCGGTCAAATAGGCGGCGTTTACTTTCTCTTAAAACTATGCTGACACTAGCAGCATGGGTAATTCTGCCTATATTTGTTACCGCTGGGGTTTATACGGGAGTTAAAACCTTTAGCAACTTTGAGCAGAGGGAAAGAACTCCTGAAGACAGACTGGCCGAAATGGGTATCAAGGTTATACCTGATGAATTTGTTAGATATGCCGGGCGCGGCAATGCCGAAGTAGTTAATCTGTTTATTGAGAGCGGCATGCCTGTTGATTCATATCGCAAAGGAGATGGATATACTCCATTGATGGCTGCTGCTGCATTTGGCAGGCAGCAAACAGTAAATGTTCTTTTGGAGCAGGGGGCAAAAGTCAATGCCAGAGATATAGACGGACAGACAGCTTTAATGAAAGCGGTCGCCTACAGTCAGACCCAGGTTGTCGACATATTGTTAGGTGCCGGAGCGGATATTAATGTTCGAGATATACGAGGTAATACGATAGTGTCGCTGGCCTTGGAAAAGAAAGACCCACAAGTGATGGAAATGTTGACCAGAGCTGGTGTAACAGGAATTGCTGAGGGTCTGGCAAAAATGAAAGAACAGGCCAAAACAGCTAAACAGGATGCCAAGACTAACCCGGCATCTTCAGCTAAACAAGCTAAGGCGAACAATAACGCAGCTCTTTCTTCTTCACCGGAAGTTACTCTGTCTGCCGGAAAGGCTGGCTATGTCCAGGTTGGCAGGCCGGTATCAAGTCTTTATAGCAATTACAATAAAAATTCGATAGTTGGTGATACCGATTATTCTGAAGGGATGCCATATCCAATTGTAAAAATTTACCTCGATGGCCAAAATCGACCATCCCTCACGGCGAGTGTGCGAATTACTAACCAAGGCCAGCAACAGGTTATTGACGGTATTCGTGTTTATGACGAACGGTTTAAAACAGATAAAGGTGTTGGCATCAACTCTACACTTGGTGATCTGCGGAGAGCAGGCGGTTTTAGCAGTATAAGGTATCTCAATGATTCGTTGTTTGCGGAAAGCAGTGGTATGATGTTTGAACTTGACGTCACCATGAAGAATTTACCTTCAGAATGGTTAAAGACCGGTGATGTTAATTTACTGCCTGATGATATGAAGATAACTGGTATTCTTATTAAGTAGTAAATTTGGTCATAAATAACCCGGCCGCTGCCGCTCAGAGGCCGGGTTTATAATTGCCAATTTTCGCTATGTCCGTTTTTAGTTTGTCTGTATTAAATATACACCTGCGATAAGCAGGATGACCCCGGTGATTCTGGCCAGGGTCACAGTGTGAACTGTGCCTAGTACTCCAAGATGATCCAGAATGATTGCAAAAATAATTTGGCCGGCAATTACCAGGCTAAACATATTCGCAAAGCCTATTCTGGGAGAAGAAATAATTGAAGTCACAATATAAAAAGCGCCCAATAGACCGCCTGTCCATATCCACCAGCTTAATTTGCCGGCGTTTTGTATGGCCGGGATCTCCTGAATTCCCCAATGGGCTGTTATAATATAAGTGATTAGCAGCCCGACAGTACCAACGGCGAAGCTTACGGCTGAAGTCAGTATGGGACTGGAAAGACCGGATAAGAGTTTTCCGTTTAGAGCTACCTGAGTCGTTAAAGCTATTCCTGCGATAAATGATAATAGAAAATAACTATAATGCATTACATATTCTCCCCAATAGAGGGTGTTTCAAAAAACACACTTTCCTTAATGTTTTTTGTAACAGACTCTAATACTTAACTTATATTTATACTGGAATAATTATACTATAATTCGATCCAAAATTACATTATTAATCGGTTTTCTCCAAACAGTAAATTGCGTTTACCAGAGTGTGTCAATGCTATCATTTCCCTCCAGTTTTATTTGCTTCATAAAAATATCGTAAGACATATACTCAATTGAACATTCGGATGAGGATATATTCAGTATTATAATTGTAGGCGGTTTCCTCCAGATATATTTTTTAACTTCCGGGTAATTTTTAATATCTGGTTGACCATATGATTTTGTCAGCTCCTCGTAAATCCTATTTTTGCTAACAAGATCAAGGCTAATATAAATACGGCCCAACTTATTATCCCAAAATATATATTGCATATTGCGTGGTAAAAGTACTATATTACCTATTTTAATATTTTCGGGGAGCTTAGCTGGCTGGTAGAATGTTGCATTAAGATCACAGCCAATATAAATGATATTCTGTATACTGTTTGCCGGGACTCCCCACTCAATATCGCCAGTACCTGCGCCATAACAGGTGGCAGTAAAAACTGTGATGCATAGTCCTAAAATAATTTTTCGCAGCATTGAGCATTCCTCCATAGTAGCAAAAGTTTTACGTTAATATATTGTATTCATGTCATCACTTAATTATGGTAAAAGAATTTTATATAGGCCACAGAAGCATAACCTGCCTAAACAACAAGGTTATACTTCTGTGGGTTTGGCTATTGCCGCTGGTTTCATACCAACTGGAAAAAGTTAAGATTTATTTTTAATTATCAGGAGGAATTCTAAAAGGTGATATAGAACATATGTTCAGTGAGAATAATGGAGAATAATAATGACTATGGAGTAGATCATTGGCTGTTTCAATATATTGACATTTTATCCAGGTAAGAGTATTATGGAAATAATTGTAAAATGATTTATGAATATGAGGTGTCTTTATGGAAGATTCTTTGCAACCTATTTTATTACCTTTCATATGTCCTAAATGCGGTAAGATCGTGGTATGGACGCTGCCTGGGGCAACGGTTTACTGTAAGCAATGTAAGACTTGGATCAGTAAGCCGGAAAAGGAAATTACAATAACGGCATAACCAAATAAACATGTTTCTATGGGAGGGTGGCTCGCTCGGTAGAATGTCTCGGCTTGTAACCGGGAGGCCACGGATTTAAATCCTGTTATTTTGTTTAAATCCAGTAAATACCTGTTGATTCAAAATCTAAGATATGATATTCTATGTAAGTCGCTGTTTGAAGCGGTCTAAATTACAAATAAATAATATATTGACATAACAAAGTAAATATGTTAATATATTATTCTGCCGCTAAACACGGCAACAAAGTTCCCTGAAAACTGAACAATGTAAGGTTAAACAATATGCCAGATGTGCGAGGAACCAAATCGTATGGAAACGCGGAAGTAGCTCAGCGGTAGAGCATCGCCTTGCCAAGGCGAGGGTCGCGAGTTCGAATCTCGTTTTCCGCTCCATATATAATAATTTCTTTAATTATTAAAGGCTGGTTCAAAATGTTCAGATGCAGCGTTCTGATTTGTCCGTTGCCTACAACGCAGTATGATTTGTGCAAATGATTCTGCGCCAATGGAACGGGCCATCGAGATCTTGAGACCGGAGGCGTACAAATAGTCCGTACGCTGAGGGTTAGATAACCGAAGAGACGGTTAACATGTAAATGTTATGTCGTATTGCGTGCTTTGAGTGCGCACGGTTGAGGATCTCAAAATATCAGATAACGACGCAGATGGGCGTTTTGAGACAGACTTAGAGCCTTATCAAGGTTCTTCATAAATAAATTTTATGGAGAGTTTGATCCTGGCTCAGGACGAACGCTGGCGGCGTGCCTAACACATGCAA
>JAEYSJ010000336.1 GCA_023434855.1 Bacillota bacterium
AGCCTACACTGGGTACTGACGTAGGTGCTTTGCAAGAACGTATTACTTCCACAAAAACCGGTTCAATTACTTCGGTACAGGCTGTATATGTACCGGCTGACGACTTGACCGACCCGGCGCCAGCGGCGACCTTCGCGCACCTTGACGCCACCACCGTACTGTCTCGTCAAATCTCCGAGCTGGGCATCTATCCGGCGGTGGACCCGCTGGACTCGACCTCGAGGATTGTTGACCCCCATGTAATCGGCGATGAACACTATCAGGTTACCCGTGGTGTGCAGGAAGTGCTGCAGCGTTACAAAGAACTGCAGGACATTATCGCCATCCTGGGGATGGAAGAACTGTCGGATGACGACAAACTGACAGTTTCCCGGGCCCGGAAGATCCAACGTTTCCTCAGCCAGCCGTTCTTTGTGGCTGAAGCCTTCACAGGCACTCCTGGCAAATATGTTTCGTTAAAAGAAACAATCCGCGGATTCAAAGAAATCTTAAGCGGCAAGCATGATGACCTGCCGGAAGCAGCATTCTACATGGTTGGCGGAATAGATGAAGTGGTGGAAAAAGCGAATAAAATGAAGGGGGAATAACCGATGGCTAAAAAAATCAGGTTAGACATCGTTACCCCTGAAAAAGTTGCCTATTCTGCTGAAATAAATATGGTTATTGCCCGCACTACCGCCGGCGATATTGGCGTACTGCCGGGACATGCTCCTTTGATTGCCGGACTTGCTGTTTGGCCTCTGAGGATTCTGAATGACGACGGTGAGCTGCAAGTGTCACTGTGCGGCGGATTTATTGAAGTTCAGCCGGAAAAGGTTACCATCTTAGCTGGGTGTGCTGAACTGCCGCAGGAAATTGATGTTGCCCGGGCCGAGGCTGCCAAGGAACGGGCTGAGAGCCGCCTGAAGAGCGGGCAAGACATTGATGTTTTCCGTGCTGAAGCCGCTTTGAAACGTGCGCTTATGCGTTTGCAAGTATCCGAGTTTAGTAAACAACATAAATAATAAAAGACAGGCTGTGAATGCAGCCTGTCTTTTTATTATTTCTTAATTTAGTATTTTTTTCATTGCATAACTCCCCTAAAAACTGGTAAGAATTATTTTAGATAGTTAAATAATTCTTAAAGGGATGGGGAACAATGCGGATTTTGAGATATTTGATTATGGCTGTTGTCATTTTGTCATATGTAGGTGCGGTTAACAGGGCGGAAAATGTGCCCTTTGTGCGACAGGAACTGCTGAGTGCCGCTATGACGGCAACAGGGGCTTCGTTGCAGGAAGTAAGTGTTAACGGGTGGTCGAAACTGCCTGCGGCACAGTTAAATGAAGTTCAATTAAATGAAATTGTTCGAACATGTATGGAACAATTAGATATAAAGCAGGAAGATTACAAATTAAGTAATCATCAGACTGCTCAGCATATTATGGTACGGGCAGATTCCATCGATAATAAGTTTAGAGCCGTAGCGATTGCCCAGGTAGTTCATATTAAAGATCCGGCAACCGGACGGAAACAGTCCGAAGCATACCTGGTTTTAAATCTTGATGGAGTGCCGCAATCGGACTCGGAGATTCCCGTGTGGCGGCAAAAGATCGTATCAGCAATTAATAATTTCGGAGGAAGTCCACGTATTACCACTTGCCTGGTTGGTTGGCTTGATGGTAAACTAAGTGATGGAGAAGTGGGTAACAGTTTAGACAAAGCTTTTAAGACTATTGACGCAAATGTGGTTGACACGCTTAGTTACACTAATTTTATTAGTTATACTGGATATTCTCCGGCGATTGCCGAGTCGTTGCAGTATGATGGCAAACAAGTGAATCTAAACATGGCAATGCGGTATAGTCCTCAAGATAACCGTACATATGTCATAATCGGCTCTCCGGTTATTACTAAGGAGTATTAAACAATGCTCCAGTCTTGTGTGGGAGGAACCTTATTTTATGGAAAAATTGATTATCAGTGGGGGCAATCGGCTAACAGGTACTGTTAAAATTGGCGGGGCAAAAAATGCTGTACTGCCAATTATTGCTGCAACCTTACTGGGCACAACGCCGAGTCTGCTGGAGGAGGTGCCGGATCTTGAAGATGTTCATACTTTTTCCCAAGTACTGGAACATCTTGGGGCCATTGTTCGCCGGGATGACAAGACAACCTTAGCTGTAGACAGTTCGAATATTACTAATTGTGAGGCGCCTTATGAGCTTGTCCGCAAGATGCGGGCTTCATTCCTAGTAATGGGTCCGCTGTTAGCCAGGCGCGGCAGGGCTAAAATTTCCTTACCTGGCGGTTGTGCAATTGGGACAAGGCCTATTGATCTGCATTTAAAAGGTTTTGAAGCCTTGGGTGCCAAAATTGATATTGGGCATGGCTATATTGAAGCCTGCGCTCCCAATGGATTAACAGGTGCCAGGATCTATTTGGACTTTCCCAGCGTGGGTGCTACGGAAAATATTATAATGGCCGCCTGTTTGGCCAAAGGGCAGACCATCCTGGAAAATCCTGCCCATGAGCCGGAAATAATTGACTTGGCAAACTATCTCAATGTTATGGGAGCACGTATTCGCGGTACAGGTACTAATATTATCAAGATAGACGGCGTCAATGAGTTAAAAGGACATAATTATGCCGTTATTCCTGATCGCATCGAAGCTGGCACTTATATGGTTGCAGCAGCTATTACCGGTGGAGATGTATGGATTGAGAATGCTCTTACCGAGCACTTAAAACCGGTTGTCGCCAAACTAAAAGAAGCCGGAGTTATAATTGAAGAAGAAATTACCGGTGTGCGGGTAAGAGGTACAGGTAATTTGAGGGCGGTAGATATAAAGACACTGCCTTATCCCGGTTTTCCCACAGATATGCAGGCCCAGTTTATGGCTCTGATGACGGTGGCATCTGGCACCAGTGTTGTTACAGAAACAGTTTTTGAAAACCGTTTTATGCATGTCGATGAACTTAAACGGATGGGTGCTAATATTAAGATTGACGGCCGGAGTGCGGTAGTTGAAGGTGTTACTAAACTGACCGGCTGTCCGGTTAAGGCTACAGATCTAAGAGCTGGAGCGGCCCTCGTATTGGCTGGCCTGGTTGCGCAGGGGAAGACCGAAGTGGGCTATATTCATCATATTGACCGTGGTTATGATAATATTGTGGACAAACTGCGAGGTATCGGCGCAGATATAGTAAGAGTTGGTTAAATAATAGGATAGAACTCAGAAGAGACGGCTAACAGCCGTCTTTTTAATACGCAAAAGTATAAGTCATGTGGCTGTAGGCTGACTGTGCTGGTGTTTTTTTGAACCACAGAGGACACAGAGGACACAGAGGGATTTTAATATTTCTTGATACGTTCTGGACTCAATATATTAAACTAGTCATAGTTAGTAAAGCTGATACTTTATCATTTGCGCGATGGCTATCGCGCCGTTCCACTCTGTGTCCTCTGTGTCCTCTGTGGTTAGTCGTATCCCCAAGCCGCATTAGCGGCTTCATTTTTTTCACCTCGCTATTTTTATCATAGTTGACAAATTAACTGCATATCTATATGTAGCAGCAATTTGCCATAAGGTACATGCATATGAAACCGGTACCTGGCAAGTAGGAGGGGCAAGGGTGAAAAAAGTGGTGGCAGCTGCCGTTGCCTTAGTGTTTTTGGTAGTCATTGTCATACCATTGTTGGTGGTTAGAGGCATACATATTGGCAATTTTGCAGAGGAGAGACGGGGAAAAGTGTTTAAAAATGAGGATGTGCCTATCAGGGTATATATGCATGAAATGAACAAAATAGTTGAAATGAGCCTGGAAGACTATGTGAAAGGCGTAGTTGCGGCCGAAATGCCGGCTGAATTTGAATTGGAGGCTTTGAAAGCACAGGCTGTGACTGCGCGTACCTATGCCGTAAAAAATATGGCAGTATTTGGCGGCAGCGGTGTTACTGAGCATTCCGGTGCTGATGTTAGCACAGATCACCGGCAAAGTCAGGCCTGGCAGAGTGAGGCAAAACTCAGAATCCGGTGGGGGCCTAACTACGACCGTTACTGGGAAAAGGTTTGCCGTGCGGTGGATGAAACGAGTGGGGTTATTGCAGCTTACAATGGTGAGCCGATAAATGCGGTATTTCATTCCACCAGTGGCGAGCAAACAGCCAGTGCCAAAGAAGTGTGGGGATTTGACTATCCTTATTTGGTGAGTGTAGCCTGTAAATGGGATCAAAAGTCACCTCGCTATGCCGATACCAGGGAATTTTCGCTGATGGAAATTGAGCAACGCTTAGGTTCAGAAGCAGGCGTACTGGCTGCTGCGCAAAACGGCAGTAACGCTGTTGCTCAGATAATAGGTTTTACCGATTCGGGACGTGTGGATAAAATTAGGATTGGCAGCAAGACATTGACCGGATCGTCTATCCGCGAAAAGCTTGAATTGCGTTCTACTAATTTTTCAGTGGAACTAAAAGGGGATAAACTGATCTTTAAAACCGTTGGCTATGGTCACGGAGTAGGCATGTGCCAGTATGGCGCCAACGGAATGGCCAAAGAAGGCAAAGATTTTCGTCAGATTATTACCTATTATTATACTGGAGTGGAGCTGAAAAACATCTTTGGATCATAGTGCATCTTTAATGCGTTTTATTTTAGGAACGTCTTAAACCACCAAAAACTGGGCATAATTGTAATGAGGTGATATTATGCCTGGCAA
The DNA here is from genome assembly GCA_023434855.1 of Bacillota bacterium. The sequence goes on from JAEYSJ010000336.1 coordinate 4,699, forward strand.
AACCAAAATTATTGCCCAAATAACTACAATGGTGAATAAGTTTATTACCATTATCCGTGCGGTATGGAGCGTCCAGAAAACAATATATATTGCGGCAGGGCTGCTTTTGGTATCAGGAATGATGATACTGACAGTGGCAGGCGCTTTGAAAAGCGCCCATAATGGAAGTGGGAAGCCGCAGAATCTGGCATCATTCCCGCCAACGGCATCGGCTACGGTGGAACCGGCTGCCGGAGTATCCGCTGATCAGCCTGTTCAGCCTGCAGAAGCTATTCCTGAGCCGATATATCATAATATTCAACAACCTGAGTCGTCATCCGCAATGGCTAGACAAGTTAATGTCACAACAAATAATGATAGCCCGGTATTTTCCTGGCCATTAAAAGGAGAAATAAAGCTGGAATTCGGTTGGCAGCAACATCCGGTTTTTGGGGACTGGCGTTATCATACCGGTATCGATATCAGCGGCCAGGAAGGTGAAAATGTTCACGCCGTTCATGACGGTGAGGTAACTGATATTTATAACGATAAACATTACGGACTGACAGTAGTGGTGACAAGTAGCAAATATGTAATATATTATGGATCTCTTGTTACGGCAGCTGTTAGCAAAAATGCCCACATTACGCCAGGAGACAATATAGGCAGTATTGGTAAATGCAGTGACGAACCATATGAACATTTACATTTATCTATAAAGAAAGACGGAAAATTTTTAGACCCCCTTGAGATATTACAGTAAATGCGTGAGTAAAACTCACGCATTTTTTATTTTTGTCCGCATATACATTTTAGCAAACGGCGGGTGAGGGGGAACGATAAAGAATGAAAGATTATATCCGTAAACGGGTATTAGACATTTGCAATCATATTCTTGAAAGTAATCATACAGTACGTCAGGCAGCTACGGTTTTTGGTGTAAGTAAAAGCACTGTACATAAAGATATGATTGAAAGGCTGCCTAATATTAATAAACGATTGGCTGCCAAGGTTAGGCAAGTGCTTGAGCAAAACAAGGCGGAACGACATATTCGCGGTGGCGAGGCTACTCGAAAAAAATATAAAGAATCAAAAGAAAATGACGAAAATTAAAGGATTTCAATAAAATGTGTAGAATAAACAAAAAAATACATATGATTTTTAACTGGTTTCTGTGGTAATGCGGTGAATTACCGCATTTTATTAGACCGGATTTGGACAAACAGTTTTAGGTGAGGGGATTAAATGTTTGGTTCAATGGATATAGGAATAGATCTGGGGACTGCCAATGTATTGGTGTACGTAAAAGGCCGGGGTATTGTGCTACGCGAACCTTCGGTAGTCGCTATTGACCGGAACACCAACCAGGTGCTGGCTGTTGGCGAAGAAGCGCGCCGGATGCTTGGACGTACGCCGGGCAATATTATTGCGATTCGGCCTTTGCGCGAAGGGGTAATTGCCGATTACAACACTACTGAGAGTATGCTTCGGCATTTTGTGGAAAAGGTTGCCGGCAGAAGATTCTTTTTTAAGCCACGGATTATGGTATGTATACCTTCAGGGGTAACCACAGTTGAAAAAAGGGCTGTATTGGAAGCTGCAATTCAGGCCGGCGCCAGGAAAACCTATTTAATTGAGGAGCCATTGGCGGCGGCACTGGGT
>JAEYSJ010000337.1 GCA_023434855.1 Bacillota bacterium
CCGCCGATGCCCCATACCCAGTGGGCAACAGGATCATAGACTAGGGTAGCCCAGACTAATGTGAATACAACGAAGGCCGGAAATTTCATACGTTCGGCAAAAGAACCGGTAATAAGTGCAGGGGTAATCACTGCGAACATTGCTTGGAATATCATAAAGGCCAGATGAGGAATAGTTGCCGCATAGTCGGCATTAGGGTCCTGGCCGACGCCATTCAGGCCGACCCAGTCCAAGTTGCCGATAATATGGTTAACGTCAGGGCCAAAAGCAAGGCTGTAACCCCATAATACCCATTGTACTGAAATAAGTCCAACAATAAAAAAGCTTTGCATAATTGTGGTTAATGCGTTTTTGGTTCTGACCATGCCACCATAAAATAAGGCCAGGCCGGGAGTCATCAGCATAACAAGCGCGGCGCTGATAAGTACGAAGCTTGTATCACCTGAGTCAATCTTCGGAGCGGCTGCCGCTTCTTCGGCAAATACCGTTGGTATAAATGTAAGCATCATGAAGAAACAAAAACTTAAAATAGTCCAAATTCTTTTCATAAAAAATCCCTTCTTTCTTTCTAAAAATTAAAGTTTTCTCCCCAAAAACAACCTTAATAAATAACCGGCATCCCCCCTGGCTGAAAACCACAAAGGCGTCCTAATATCAACAAGATATTAGGACGCCTTTGTCCCGTAACATTTTTGGCAACGGAAATTAAACATAAAAAGCCTTCGCAATCATTGCGAAGGCCCCATTGCCTTATTAATATAAACTTTTATGCTATAAATATATCAGTATATGAAAAAGATGTCAATGATTTTTTATATTTTTATATTTCAAACAATTTTCCGCCTGCTTAGCACAGGAAATTGTCAGGGTTAGCGGCAATCCAGCCGATAACCGTGGCCGACATCTGTAATTATATACTCAGGTTTAGCCGGATTTTCCTCAATTTTTTGCCGTAGCAAAGAGATGTACTGACGAATATAATGGTTATCCCCCACCTGTTCATCTGTTCCCTTAATTATCGCAAGCAATTGTTGATGGGTTAAAACTTTGCCATTTTGTTGCGCCAGCGCTTTCAGAATCTTATATTCAATAGTTGATAAATTTACCTTTTTGCCATTGACATTGACACGGCACCGCACTAGGTCTATCACCAGACCTCCACAAGTCACTGCCGCTTTAGTTCCGATTGTCATACTTCTCCGGAGCAATGCCCGGATTCTGGCGAGAAGTTCCTCCATGCTAAAAGGTTTTGTAATATAATCATCAGCCCCGGCATCCAAAGCCGCTACTTTTTCTCCATCCTGGTCCCGGGAAGTAAGAACAATTATTAAGATTGAGAGGCGTTCCCGTATTTCACGGACAACTTCTTTACCGTCCATATCCGGCAACTCTAAATCCAAAATCACCAAATCAGGTAAATTTTTCAATGCACAACTGATGCCATCGCGTCCTGTAGATACTATATCATATTCATATCTTTGCGCTCTGAATGAAATTCTTAAAAGTTTACTGATTTGGGAATCGTTGTTGATAACAAGTACACGAAGACGATTACTATGCATATCACACACCCACTTTGATCCGTAAAAATTGGAATTATTTTATACTCCTTGTCTTAATCTTTTAACTATTTCGGTGGATATGTCCACCACTCTGAGAATAACTGTCACAAAACCAATCTGTAACCAGAGTAAAGATGAGTGAAATTCCTAATTGAAAAATAGTTTTGTCTCAACTATAATTAAAAATAAGCATGTCACATAAACCCTGGTCGCTACTGGGGAGAAAAGATGTGCTCCGGCTTCATGAGTATGCCAGTACTTATGAAGCCTTGATTTTTTCCTGATTTTCGGAAAATATAGTCACCTCCTAGATACAGTCTGTTATGAGTAATTGGGATCGAATCTAGCTGTTTTAAGTAAAAATACAGAATGGAGCTTACAGGCCACAGCCTATAAGCTCCATTGCTTTGTCGCTATAATTTTGTAATCAGTATAACACGAACTTACCGCTTAGGCAATACCCTTGAATAAATTCGCAATTTTAAAGCCAAGTCACATCTAACGGATCCCGGTCTACCAGCCTTTTAAAATTATATTTGGGATAACCGACCATAACAGCTCCTGTTATCTCTTTGTCCTGGGGAATGTTGATCAAGTCGAGCAATGGCTGATAATTTGCAAATATACACATTTCAAGAAGACCGGCCCAACATGAGCCTAACCCCAGAGCAGTTGCAAACAGTTCAAGATATGTCAGGGAAAAAATCGTATTCTCCCGGCCTTTGGGAAGATTTTTTTGAGTAGTTGCTAAAATCAAATGAGGCGCATCATGTAAAATATTATCTATCCCTTTTTCCCGGTAAGCATTGATATGGAGCGGAAAACTCCAATGATGTGCAGGATTGTTCAAAGTCTGCTCTTCCATCCACTCTATCATGACCGCGGTAATCATTTTAAGCTTTTCTTTATCTTCGATGATAATATATGATACTCCTTGCCGGTTACTGGCAGTAGGAGCAAATCGAGCAATTTCAAGTAATTTTTGTAGATCTTCCCGCGGAACAACAGTATCCTTATAACAGCGCACCGATCTGCGCGACCGCAGAAACTGCTCCGCAGTTTCTGCATTTACAACCGGAAATTCTTTTAAAACAGGTTGATTGACTAGAGGTGTTTTACGATTATCAATTGCCTTGTGAGGACAAACGGCTACACAGTGTCCACATGCAATACAGACCTGTGGTGATATGGCCGCAGGACCATTTTCCCCCATAGCCAAAATTTTAGGAGGGCATATTTGTACGCAAATCTCACATTTTGTACAACGTTGTTGGTTGACTTCAACTAATTCCATGTTCATTCGCCCCTGTCGCAAATCTAGCCCCCATTTCAAAGGCTTTATTACAATCTTTAGGGAATGCTTCCTGCCGTCTCTTTGCTTTTTCCACAGGATTAAATTTCGTTACAACATACTTGGAATAATCGTCAAACTGATAGGTGTCGGTAACAAACAGCGATTCTGCTGACCCAAAAGTTCTTTTCATTACCATTTCAGCCAATCTAAAATGATAATCATATCCCATATCTTTTATCTTGCTCTCTTCTACATTCATAGTGTAAATAAGACCTGTTTGTATCTTCTTTTTAAAAAGGGAAGAATAGTTCTCATCATACACCAAATACGGAAATGTCAACCGTTCCAGGAAAGATCTCATTTCACCGGTAGCTGTTCCCAAATATATGGGAGATCCAAGGATGATTGCATCTACCTGATCGATTCTTTCCAAGATTGGCGTCAAATCATCTCTGTATGCACATTTTCCGTAACTCGCCCCGTCTTTTAGTTTACAAGCAAAACAGCTTACGCAGCCTTTATAATTTAGATCATAAAGATGGATAAGCTCTGTCCTGGCGCCGCATGAAGCCGCTCCTTCAAGCGCTTTACCCAGCAGTGTGGCTGTATTCCACTTTTTTCTTGGACTACCGTTAATAGCTATCACTTTTTTCATAATAAAATCGCCTTCCTTTAATTTGATTTTTTTCTTTTAATTGTATATGATATTATAAAAAATAAAAGTATGCACTTTTATGGTAGATACTATACAAAAGGAGAGTATCCATGCAAAAATGGTCAACCAGTGAATGTAAATGTCCCATTACATACACGCTATCCATTGTCGGCGGTAAATGGAAATGGCTTATACTCTATAAACTCTTTCAAAATGGAATCCTTAGATACGGCGAGCTGAAACGAAATGTCCCTTCAATTACTCATAAAATGCTAAGTCAGCAACTTAAAGAACTGGAATGCGAAGAATTGATCAATCGAAAGGAGTATCATCAAATCCCGCCTAAAGTAGAATACTCGTTAACTGAAAAAGGAGAAACATTAATTCCTATACTAGAACTTATGTCAAAATGGGGAGCAAACAATAAACCACTCTCCATGTAAGTGATTGAAATATAATAAGAGATGACCTGAAGCCTTGTTGAGGACCTCGGATCATCTCTTTATAAATTATTCAATGGTTGATCTGCTTATCTTTAAATCCATTCTAACTATGTATCAGTCAAATCCCCACCAATATTTCCAGTATTAAGTGTACTGGCGGCGGTTCACCCCTCCTAATTTCCCTTTATCCCTTGGTGATGTGGACAATTTCTTCGGCATAAGTTACATGCATAAACAGCGCCCCCACCCTCGGTATATTTTCCGGAATTACTACGGCATTTACTTTGTGCAATCGTTGTGCCGTCCAAAGCATTGACAGGACAAGAATCCAAACAAACCCGGCACTCCTGTGGGCACGTCTGATATGCAGCTACCGGGTCGGGTTCTAGTTCTGCATCAAGCAGAATTCCACCTAAAAATAGCGCATTCCCCAATTGTTTATTAACAAGCAGAGTATTTTTCCCAATCTGCCCCAAACCAGCCCGTACTGCAGCGTGTTTTAACGATAATATCCCCTGCCCGTGCCGCCTGCTTTCATCCCAATAATCATAAGGATCACGCGACGGGATAGCAACTGCGCAACTTCCCAGCTTTTCTAATTCCAATGCAATCTGAAATGTAACGGAATCCATCTTATCAGCAGATTTAAGCATAGCAAAAGTATATGCAGCCGGTGATGAAACAAAGAGAGCACTCACGGGAAAACGTGAAGCTAGTACTATTACACTTTTACATTCCTTGACAATATCCGTTGGGTGGAACCCGGAAGGTGCGTCGGCAAAACACTCTACAGAAGCTATCCCGCATAAGTCCACCCCAAGATTGATTGCCTGGCGCTTTATTTCTCCAGACTGAATGGTTTTCATCATCCTTACCCTCCTGCGAAAGGCCAATATATTACTGGACCTCTTTTTGAATTTATACTATCATAGTGTTATTAATAGGTAAAATTGGTAGTATCGATAAAATGATTCACGAAAATCGATGGGTGGTGAGCATTTATGGAACTGCGGCTACTGAATACTTTTGTGACAACAGCAAAATTGTTAAGTTTCACCAAAGCGGCGGATACCCTTAACTATGCCCAGTCCACTGTCACAAATCAGATTCAGACCCTGGAAGAAGAACTAAGCATCATGTTGTTTGAACGTCTGGGCAAACAGATAAAACTTACCAAAGAGGGCGAATATCTTTTTGATTACGCTTCCCAAATTCTTAAATTATCTAATGAAGCCAAAGACCTGATTTCGAGTTCTTTGATCCCGCGGGGATCTGTAATCATTGGAACGGCAGAATCTCTTTGCATCCATCGATTGCCGGAAGTCTTTAATTCTTTCCGCCAGCATTATCCCCAAGTGGAAATTAATATTCGCTTTGATGCCGCTAGTGATTACCGGACACTTCTCCGGAAAAACAGTATTGATATTGTTTTCTTTCTTGACGCGCCTTGTAATGAAAAAGACCTGATTACTCATGTACTTTTTGAGGAACCTATGGCTGTAATAGCCGCACCAAGCCACCCGTTAGCTAAACAAGATCAGGTGTTTCCCCAGGACATAAATGGTGAGGCCCTCATTCTAACTGCCGAAGGCTGTACTTACCGGCGAATTTTTGAAAGTATTCTTATGCAGGCAGGCGCAAAACCGTCTTCCATAATGGGAATTAGCAGTAACGAAGTTATAAAAAAGTTCGTCTGTGATGGTTGGGGAATCGGATTTTTACCCCAGGTCGTAGGGCAGCAAGAACTAACAACCGGACAACTGACAGAACTCAACTGGGCAGGTCCGCCCTTTCATATCTATGCTCAACTAATATATCATAAGAATAAATGGCTTTCCCCTGCTTTAAAAGCATTTATCGATGTAACCCTTAAAATATTAAAATAATACTCTCAATGCGAAAAAACTGTCCCCATGCTGCATTGCCAGCAATGAAAAAGTGGAGGTCTCTAATGAGACTTCCACTTAACAATTTGGAATGATTTTTTTAAATAGTGGCATCCTCAGCAAAAGTCAACACAAAGCCATTGATATCTTGAATGGCGAATTCTTCGGCGCCATAAAATGTTTTGTGTAAATCCAACGCAATTGTTACCTGCTTTTTTATTCTGTTATATAAGCTTTGGACATCCCTGACTTTTATATAGAAAGTAAGTCCTCCACCCATTGGTGTATCTTTTAATACCGGATATTCCGCAATGAGATTTTCCCTTTCCTGAAACATCATACTGACATCACCGTGTTGTACCATAGCCCAGTTGAACATTCCTTCCGGGGGAACTGACATGACTAGCTCAAATCCCAAAATCTCCTGATAAAAACGCACTGTTTCGTTCACATTACCAACCATCAAATTGGGAGTTAACTGTTTCAACCGAATCATTTCCTTTCCATTCAAAATAATCGCAGTTTGACAGGCATAATAGTTCACCAGTCCTAAACCAATTTCTAAACTTATTATAATTTCATTTTACAAGTTTTCTTACTAGCTGTATTGTAAAAATCCGACATAGATATTTATTTAGCTGCCCGGGTGGGTGTAATACCAGTGAACGCTTTAAATTCGTTAATAAAATGAGCTTGGTCGTGATAGCCGCTCTCCACTGCCAGAAAACTCCAATTGACATTATCCGTTAAAATAACATTGCGTAAAGCGTTTTGAAATCTAATAATTCTCGCAAATTCTTTTGGCGGTAGCCCAACACATTGCTTGAACAGCCGGTTCAACTGCCGCTCACTTATATACTGGCATTGCGCCAGTTTTTTTATTTCCATATTTCCTTTAGCACTAAAAATACTTGCTAAAGAATTCATAATAACTGCATTTGGTTCCCAATTATTAAATCGCCTTAGAAAAAATGCATTTAAATACTCAATTTTTTCGTAAAGGCTGTTCTTAGAAAGAAATATTGCGGATAATTCCTGTTCGATATTCTTAGCTAAATTCCTAACATCAACCGCTAAATCTGTGAAATCGGCCAAACTATGTCTAAAAAGAGAATATGCTCCGCCAGGATTAAATCGAATAGCATAAATTTGTTTTTGGGAAAAGTCCGGCAAAGTGACAATCGGCTTGGACATCATCCCGACAATAAAACATTTATAATTAGTTTGTTTATCTACTTCAAAAATAATATCCAGGCAACCATCAGGAATGATTATTTCTTGATTTACACTGTAGGTGTATTCCTCAAGATGATGCTGTGCCGGAGACACCCAATAACAGTTTATTACCTGGCTAAGTTCTATACACGGTTGGTATTCGGAATATAACATTTTATCCTTGGTAAACTTAGCGAGGAGCATAGGTTTAAAGTCAACGAATATGTTCTGTTCCATAGACAACCCCACCATGATTGTATTTTAAATTATGTTGGCCATTTACATGTGATTCGCACTTTGCTATGATTAGTAAATAGTTTTACCCTCATTTTCCCAAATAAGGAGATCACGTGAAATGGCTTCAATGATTCAGAATTTGTACGCTGCTAACCGGGCCGCAGGCATGTTCCATCTAATGGTTGTTTATATTGTCTGGAGCAGTACCTATTTGGCCATCAGAATCGCAGTAGGTGAAAATGGCGGATTTCCTCCTTTTTTCCTGGGAGCAAGCCGAATGATAATTGCAGGTTTGATACTATTAATTATAGCTAAACTTGGAAAAAACCGCATTAAACTTACTACAAATGAAATTCGTATTCTTATTTTATCAAGTCTGGCCCTCTGGATAGGAGGAAATGGGCTTGTAATGTTAGCCGAACAAAGTGCTGCTTCCGGGTTTACAGCCCTGGTAGTCTCATCTTCGCCGATTTGGGCTGCTGCTATGGAATGGGCAATCAATCGTAAACTGCCGCCCTTTTTGCTGCTCTGTTCCTTACTACTGGGTTTTGGCGGAGTGGGAGTTCTCATGGCTCCGTCATTACTGGCCAACAGTTCTACCTCTATTATGTCAGCAGCAGCCCTGGTTCTGGCCGCTGTCAGCTGGTCAGCCGGATCGGTCTACCAGACTCGCCGCCCAATTGCTCTCGCTGCTCCGGTAATGTCTGCTTACCAGCACCTGTTTGCCAGTTTGGGGTTTTTTATTTTAGCTATTGTTACAGGTGAACCATGTCCTACCCCGACTACCAGCGCCTGGATTGCCTGGGGTTATTTAATTGTTTTCGGTTCCATTTTAGCTTTTACTTCTTTCGTTATAACTTTACGCCTTCTCCCCCTTGATATTGCAATGACCTTTGCTTATGTCAATCCGGTTTTGGCACTTATTCTTGGCTGGTGGCTCCTGGATGAAACCATTACTGTTTGGACAGTAGCCGGCGCAGCTATGGTTGTTATCGGTGTAGTCGGAGTTTTTAAATACCGGTTTCAGGCTAATATAAACCATGCATCCTGATCACATCCATTTTAATACTAAATTCCAATCCGTTCACTATTGTTGGCAAGTTAAAAGCAGTGGCCGAAACATCCAGGCCACTGCTTTTAATTACAATTTTTGAGATATTTCCAATATTGTTTTTAACAATTCGGAAAGGTCATTGCTATTAGTAAGAGGATTCATCAATGATACTCGTAAATAGAATTTCCCTTTTAGAGTTGTGCTCACAATATAAAATATACCCTCTTTTAGAAGTAAATCCAATATTCTTCTATTTTTTTCATCGTCATTTTGCTTATTAGACACATATCTGAAACAAACAATATTACTGCTTGGAACAGCAGCTAATTCCATATTTTTATGCTCTACTATCATTTCAGCAAATTTCTTTCCCAAATCATAGAGCGTGTCTATATGTTGTTGATATAGTCTATCACCATAAAGTCGCATTATAGCATAGGTGTGCAGTATAGTTACCGGTTTGGTGCACTCCAATGTATGTTTAGCGGAATTATACCATTCCTCTGCCTGTTGATCCTGCCATAAATAAGCTGCTTGGGGAGAAAACGCTTTCGCAGTCCTGTTGCGAGAATTGAATATTACAGCGGTTGAAAGAGAGGGAACAAGCATCATTTTATGAAAGTCCAGAACCAAAGAATCGGACCGTTCTATTCCTTTTAATACATGTTTGTATTTTTCAGAGAAGATTACCGCTCCTCCATGAGCGCCATCTGCATGAAACCATAGCTTGTGTTGTTGGGCAAAAGAGGCGACAGCGTCCAAATCATCATAAGCTCCCGTAGCAGTAGTACAAGCACAACCAACAATGCAAAAGATAATTTTCCCTTCAGAATTTGCTTGCTGATAAATGTTTTCCAATGTTTCCGTACGTATACGAAACGTTTCATCAACAGGAATTTTAATAATATTCTCATTAGGAATACCCATTATTTTCGCTGCACGTTCCACGCTGTAATGAGCTTCTTCTGATATCATAATAGCTAACCGGTGATAATCCTTACCAGATACCTCAGCAGAAGACCGCGCGGTTAACAAAGCTGTAAGATTACCAAGTGAACCGCCTGATGTTACAAAACCTGTTGCTTTCCCATATCCGAACTTCTCTGCAAGATGTTCAATTACTATTTTTTCCATGGCGTTGCCCGCCATTCCCAGCTCATATACGGTTGTACTATTATTCATATATCCTATAAAAGCGGAGGTTAAAGCTGTTAAAGGTAATGGCGTTGAGACTTGATGCCCCATATATCCTTTGCTGTGGAAGTTAATAGAACAAGAAAACGTCTTTGCCAATAAACCTGACAAATCAGTTGGTTTTGATGATTGAAAATCATCCTGCCAATAACGCAATTGTTCTTCAGGTGTTGTCAAGTTAATGGTTTTTTGAAATTTTCCCGCTTGTGATAATTCCAATTGGTTCGCAATAAAATCTACAAGCTTATGAGCTTCTTTTCTGAATGTCTCAGATGAATGTGATTTAACAATGATATCTTCCCTGCCGTACATTTATGAAATATCACACCTTTCGTACTCTTTTTAGATAATAAATAAGTTATCTCCCTTGATTTTTTTATTTTATCATCGCACATTGACATGAGTAAAATTAATACTTATAATCGTTAAATAAGATATTCTAATGTATCAGGAGTAATAAATGAATCGTTATGATGCGTTTATCATAATCATCGAAACAGGCAGCTTTACAAAAGCAGCTGAAGAACTCGGCTATACTCAATCGGCGATCAGCCAAATGGTGCATTCCTTAGAGAAAGAACTTTCTACTACACTTCTTCTTCGTTCCCGTAAAGGTGTCGCACTCACGCCGGATGGTGAGGAACTATTACCATATATTAAGAAATTACGTAATTCCTACCGGGAGCTTATAGAAAAACAAAAAGAAATGCAAGGCCTGCAAAGCGGCACAATACGCATAGGAACTTTTTCAAGCGTTTCCTGTCACTGGCTGCCGGGATTGATGAAGGATTTTAAAGAGAAGTATCCATCAGTGAATTTCGAACTTCACCAAGGTGAATACACAAGCATAGCGCAGTTGATTAAGGAAGAAAGTGTCGATTTTGGTTTCGTCAACCCCGATGCAATAGCTAACCTCAATACAATTCCTTTAAAACAGGATGAAATGTTGGCTGTATTACCAAATAATCACCCGTTAATTGCCTGTGCGAAGGTTTCTTTAAAAGAATTGTCAAGTGAACCATTTATTCTTTTGGACGAAGGTCAATTAAGCGAGCCATTGGAATTTTTCAAACAAAATAATTTACAGCCCAATATACAGTATCGTGTTCATGATGACTATACAATTATGTCTATGATTGAAAAAGGATTGGGAATTTCCATCTTACCACAACTGGTTTTAAATAGAATTAACTATAATATTGTAACCAAGCAAATATCTCCACCCATTGTTCGTACCATTGGAATAGCCTTTAAAAATAAAAAGGCATTACCCATAGCAAGTAGATATTTTATAGATTTTCTTATAAAACAGTATGGGGCAAAGATAAGGGGATGAAAGTTTGAAGTATACATCTGTTAAAGCTGCCCGATTTATAAAACGACCTAATAGATTTATTGCCCATGTAATTGTGGACAATGATGAAGAAATCGTTCATGTCAAAAATACCGGCCGGTGCAAAGAGATACTACAGGAAGGAACTGTGGTGATTTTGGAAAGCGCGAAAAACATGGAACGGAAGACTAAGCACTCAGTCATAGCCGCATATAAAGGAGATATACTGATCAATATTGATTCACAGGTTCCTAACATGGTTATCTATCATGGTATAAAGGAAGGAAAAATCGAGGAACTTCATAATGTTTCTAAGCTGTCCAAAGAGATTGTTTACGGTAATTCCAGATTTGATTTGTACTTTGAAACCAAAGAAAAGAGGGGGTTTATCGAAGTTAAAGGGGTAACACTGGAAACTGAAGGTATTGCCATGTTTCCCGATGCTCCTACGCAAAGGGGCTGCAAACATATCTATGAAATGATTAAAGCAGTGGAAGAAGGCTATGCAGGATTCATCATTTTTCTCATCCAGATGAAGGGTGTAAAATATTTTACCCCCCATGAATTAAGGGATCCGGAATTTGCAAGGGCGCTGAAACTTGCACATGAAAAAGGTGTGACTATCCTGGCCTATGATTCAATAGTCCAGGAAGACGAAATAACCATAGGGACTCCGGTAGATGTTTTATTGTGAGTTGTCTGTATGATTTATTCATATTTTTGAGAAGCTGTAATGCCAATGTAATATATTTTCCCGGATAGCGCTTTAATACCATGTATTTCTTTCTGTACCCCATTAAGTGTGATAACCACTTTCCCATCAGCAATAGTAATCACAACAGGACCATTGAATTTTTTATCCTGCGGAAAATTAATTTCTCCCACAACATCACCGTTTAAATCCTTGACCTTAAGAAAAGTTTGTCCCACTGAAATATAAATGAAATCATCAATATCATAATCAGCCATTACAGGAAGTATAATGCTATTTGGTTCCAAATCAGAATCTGTTTCCGCATTAATATCGTTAAACAACAATTGGCCCTTTGAAACAGGTTTGTTGGAAAACACAACTTCAGGCCCGCTATAGGGAAATATTTTTAACATAACGTCATTTACCTGGTCCGGATTCTCATGAGACATACTCATCATTGTTTTGTAATCATCGGGACTGATAGGCTGTCGAACAATTGGAATATCATGTGCTGTAAATATGGAGTAGAGAACAGGGCGAGAGTCCTTGCTTACCCATAAATCTACCGTAGAGCCGTCATCCAGTGTCACCATGCATTCCCGGATAATAGTTCTGCTTTTGCCTGATGAATAATGCCACCAATAGTCCACCCTTTGTAATTGACTCCATGAATAATATCTTTCACTTCCCAAAATACCGGTTCTGACTCCCATGCCCTGTGGAGTTATGTATGCATAATCATAGAAATTATTTATTTCTATTAGTAGCAGGACTAAGAAAATACTAATTGCAACAACAAACATTTTTCTGTTCAATTTAATAATCTGCGCAATATAAGCGCCAATAAACGCACTGACTGGATAGATAAAAATGTAAATTATCGACACGCCTGATGTAAAATAAAGTGTTTCCGGAGTACTGAAACATTGTCTCTGCAAATTTTCCAACTCCGCAACAATGCTAATCCCCAGGAAAACGGAAACACTGAAAACAATTAGAAATATTATCAAAGAACGTATTCGTCTGATCAGCGACGGCACTTCTTGCGTTGTTGTAAAGTTGGCCGGCATAAATACACTCCTCCGTATCCGCACAAACCATTATCGCCATTAATTACATAATATACCCATTTCCAGATATTTCTTCGACAGTATTACCTTAATCCCTTGTTTTTACATGTACGATATTACCAAACTAAATTTAGGCAAATTACTACACACATATTACCACTTCACTTGCAATCACATTCATATCTTCGTTTACATATTATAATATTAAATAAAACAATTTTGAATAGTGTTTGAATATCCTACAAAGAATCCGCATTGAGACATAGCAAATAGCTCTTTTTGTCTGAAATCTTAAAATAAGGTGAGATAAATGAGTATGAAAAAATACCGAAAAATGAAAGCAGACTACATGGGAGGACTTACTGACGTTCCCGGCATCCTGGTGGGAAACGCCGAGGACAGAAGCGGCCGTACCGGATGCACGGTGATTCTTTGCCCGGTTGGGGCAGTCCCCGGTGTATCCGTAAGCGGAGGAAGCCCCGGCACCCAGAATACCGATTTCATCCGCCCGGGCACCGCAGAGTCTCCTGTATATGGTGCCCTTCTCACAGGCGGCAGTTTCTTCGGGCTACCGGCCGCAGGCGGAGTGATGCGCTGGATCGTCGATCAGGGAATTGACAATGTTCCTCTTGTACCTGCGGCAGTCATCTACGACCTTCCCTTCGCCAAGGGCTCCCCGCCGCCTGATGCAGACCTGGCCTATGCCGCTTGCCAAGCGGCAAATGCGGGTCCCGTGCCGGAAGGAAATGTTGGTGCGGGGGCGGGAGCGACGGCAGGGAAAATTTACGGAAGTCCGATGAAGTCCGGGCTGGGCACTGCCTCCATTTGCATTCCCGGCGGTCCCGTAGTAGCGGCCCTGGCGGTGGTCAATCCTGTTGGGGACGTATGGTGCGAGGAGCGTATTGTTGTCGGAGCGGTAAATCCTGACGGAACCTTTGTTAATCAGACCCGGGCGATGCTGTCCGGTGTACCAGCACCGCAGGCCAAGACTCTGAACACCACGATCGCCGTAGTAGCTACCAATGCACGGTTGACCAAGGCAGAGTCCAATCGCGTGGCAACACTCGCTGAAGATGGAATGGCACGGGCCATTTCCCCTAATCATACTCAGTGGGACGGTGACACGATTTTCTGCCTCGCACAGGGTTCATACACCAGCAACCTAACAGGTGACCAGCTTGTTACGCTGGTGGGCACAGCCGCTGCAGTGGTACTGGAGGAGGCTATTATCCGTGGAGCGCTGGCGGCGCAATAATCACAACCATATGATAGTGCAATTTCCTCTGTTCGATCTGTACATCGATATTATTCGATAATTTACCTCGACTTGATTTTATGCGGACGATCTGCCTATATACATGTATCAGGTGATAGCTGCATAAGAGGCAGAAATGATTATATTATGTAAATAAATTTATTTCCAACCTATTACCAGATTGCTGGAATCAAGCGATAACGAGTCTTTAAACAATAGTCTTTGTACCCCGGAAGGTCCTGCAATAAAAGTTGCTCTTCATTTACTAACCTCAAGATAATTAATGGTATTGAGAGGAGAGAAGGTATTAACGCCCAACAAGAACCAAGTGCAAAAGGGGTAGCCAGATTCACAAGTATCATCTCCAGGTACATCGGGTGGCGAACCACGGCATATGGGCCAGTCATTATAACCTTTTGCTCTTTCTCGACCAGTATGGCTGACGAAGCATAACTGTTTTCCTTGAAAATAAAGAAAAGAAAAATCCCCCCCAAAAAGACGATCGCGTTCGCCGCAAGAATGATCCAAACCGGCACAGCCGACCAATGATACCGGAAATCAAGGCCGGCTGTTAAGTAGCTAACAACACCCAGGAGTAATAATAAGGCGATGATAACTTTCTGCAGTGGTTCCTTTTCTTTTTGGCTTCTTCTCCTGATAAATTCAGGATCATGCTTTAGAAAATAGGTAATTTGGGAAATCATCTGCACAAAGGCGATCGCGCAATATATCCATGCCTCCCAATACCTTAATGAACCTGCTGAAAGAAAAAAGATCGTCCCGAGCACAATCACATAGGCTATTGCCACAAAATAAACTTTCACCTTGGATAAATTGGTGTCGCCTTTCATATAATTACCCTCCTTAAGAAAATCTGTTATAGGGAATTCATGCTTCAAAGCCATTTGGCGTCAAATCATTCGAATATGCGGTATTGGTCACATAGAAGACGTATTCATAATCACCTTTTTTGGAAGAAGCGAGCCCTATTACCTCCCTGGGCTTATCCAAAAGCAAACACGCCATATAGCATACCTTGGGCTATTGAAGAATTACCCGGCCTTCATCCCCATCAACGGTAACGGTTTGGCCATCCTGAACAGCCTTCATAACACCCGGTACGTTAATGACTGTTGGGATCCCATATTCTCTTGCGATAATTGCCCCATGCGAAATATATCCTCCGGTTTCCATGATTACAGCGCAAGCTTTCAAAAACAGCGGCGTCCACCCCGAGTCAGTAGAAGGGGCCACCAGGACCTCGCCCGGCTGCAGCTTATTTCCCTCGCCGGGATGATGGATCAGGCGGGCTGTACCGGTGGCTTTACCGGCTGCCGCTCCCACACCCTGCAAGTAATTGCCTGAGGGAATGACAACAGGCTGCGAGCACGTTGCCTTATCACCCTGGATCATGTCCGGCGGAATGAGCTTTTCATTAGCTTTATGAGTCGCTATGCGGTCTTCTACCAATTTCTTCAGCCCCGCCCCATTCCATTCCCCGTCTAATAGCGAGAATATCTCGGGCCAAGTGCAGAAGAAAATATCGGATGATTCATCGATAAGGTCCCTTCTAGCAAAACGGTTGCCCAACTCCAGGGCTATAGAACGGTAGGGCCACAAAGCCATAACCAAAACCGATTTGGCCATTTCCCGCAAGCTTGCTCCCTGCTGGGCCTCTACAATTGTTTTTCGAATTCCCTCCAGTTTGTCAGCAGGAAGTAAGGCGGTGATTTCCGCCCAGGCCTGGTTAAATTATTTTCCTTTTGGCGGGCTCGCAAGTCGTCCAGATTGGCAGTGGCCATCGTTGTCCTTATCATATCCAACAGGTAGGAAGGATCTTCCTGCCAGCGGGGGTTGATGATATCCAGTTCGTATACAGCTCTATGGCCATATTCTCCTCCCGCCATCAGGCCATTAATAACCTTGGGGGTCTTGGGGCCTAAAGTCCCGAACAGGTTTTGCATCAGCATTCCCAGCGGCAGCCCCCCGGCGCCGCTTAACCAGGTGTATTTTTCACCATAGGATATAACGATTTTGCCCAAAGCCTCAAAATGTTCTATCAATGCATGAGCGGTTTCAGCAATTAGGGCCATGCTCCGCATAGCCGTTCTTTGCCGCCGTAAGCCTGCTTCACCTTCGAAAGGGCTCTGATCGCCAATTTCAATTTCCGGCTGGTGCCCGCCCCAGATAAAAGTCAGATCGCGGGGTAGTGTTCCGTTACAATCGTAGTGAGCCCAGTATACCGCCGACATATTACAGTATAAGCGGCCCTTGAAAAACCGGGAAAATTCAATTCCATCCGGTACCGGGTAACCGGGATCGGAAAAGGCGCTAATCCAAATTGTATCAATGATCTCTTTCATTAGTTGTCTATGCAGAGGAGACAAGACCATAGGAAGCGCATCCCGGTAATTGGCATTAGACCACACCGTAGGCTGATTTCTAATAGCCTCAAAGGTACAATCCGGCAAAGTGGTAACCGGGCGGGCCTGAAGCAGGACAAAGTCCCTGCCGTCAAAAGCCCACTCTATGTCTTGCGGTTCTTCGCCGTTTCCCAAAGCGTCGAAAACACGGGTTATCAATTTGCCCAATCTTTTAATATCTTCATCATTTAAAGCCGGTTCTGACCTTAGGTCACTGCGAGGAGCCAGATAGACCCCGCCGTCTTCATGGGGTTGGGTCAAACCTGACTTAATATGCCACCAATGGGTTGTCAGCAATGCCATTCATATTGGCATATGTTATAGTTACTGAATATTCTTCGAGACCATTCTCCAGTCCAAAATAGCATGGGTAAATAAATTGGGGCGGCGTCTAACTGCTAGGGGGTGGTATGAAGTTGCCATCCGCAAACCATTCCAAGTATTCCAATGTCCTCGATAATTTTTCACTTCCGCAGTGTCATCGTTTAATAATGT
>JAEYSJ010000039.1 GCA_023434855.1 Bacillota bacterium
TATTTAATATAGTATTAATACGGCATAATTTACCATAAAGCCTTTATTTTATTAAAGGCAAAAGTTCTCTCACCACAAAAGGGTGATCGAATATATACTTCTTCCTAAAAATAAAAACGCCTACCACAAATTTGGCAGGCGATATGATAAACAATTCTATTCAATTTGCGTAATGGTTTTTCCGCCATAGTAGAATTCTACATCGACATCATGCATTTTATTCCCTTTGAAATGGTACGTTTTAGTTTGTCCATCTTTTGTATGTTCAATTGCAATGTCATAAGGCCTATTCTCCAATTGAATGTTAGTTTTTACTTCAAAAATACGTATTTCCGCTTCCGATAATGTGAAAAAATGCTGTCGAAAGTCTAAGCCATCGGGCACTAAATCAATTTTATCACATATTTCATAAGGATACGGCAACAATAAATAAAGCCCCTGCTTTTTACAGAGGCTTTATCAAAGCTATAAATTAAAACTTAAATGTTACACCAGCACCTAATCCCTTGGTTGTGACATCGAAATCAACATCTCCGAAACTAAAATCTTTATATTTAATCTGGCGATAGAACACATTTAATTCAGTATTTTGAGCAACATCATAACCAATACCAATTTCGTATGCATTCACCTTATTTCCAGCACTAATTGATGCCCAACCAGTAAGATTATCTGCCAACTTAGTTTGCCCTACGAAGCCAACTTGATAACCACTTTTTGATTGACTTTCTGTACCACTAGTACGCTCTACAATATCTCCGGCATCGGGACCAGCTTTATATGTCCACTTATCTTTTGCTGTTCCCCGGGTCCAACCTACAAAAGCAGATACATTAGGATTGAGTTGATATAAAAGATTTAATTGATGGCCGGTAAGTTGGAACTCATCAGTGCTACGTTCATATGAGCCTGGCTCTGTGACTTCGAGGAAATATGTATTGGATTTATTATCCAAGTACTTATATTGCAATGCAAACTTGTCACCAAGGCCATACGTGACGCCTGCTCCCAAACGTTCTTTTGAATCATCGGTTCCACTAATACCGCCGGCACTTATTTCAAATTTTGGCGATATAGATGAACTAATATCAATGGCCGTACTTCCCTTCTCATAATTTGTTAATGGAGATGCAAAAGCCACAGATGTTACTGCCATTGCAGCAGCTACGGTTAATAAAACTTTCTTTTTCATGGATAATTCCTCCCTTAATAAGAAAAGATTAATTCTACAAATTACTAAGATTTGCCATTACTATACCAATTCCTCCCTTTTTTTATTAAATATTTTTTAATTTTATATTTGTTCTGATTTTTCCTATTTTGTCAATATAATACTATTAATAAGTTATTATGTAATAATCACCTCTGCCCACTTAACCTCTACAATACTAATTTTCATTAGAAGTTTAACAAAATTCAGGATGGTATGACTTATAGTCAAGTGTCTTCGATTATGGACGATCCTTGTGAACTCGGTGCATCAACGACCATGCCTGGAATTCCTGGTGTCATGGAAAAGCAGCAAAACATCAAATAGATAAACTTCAAGCCGCCAAATAGGCGGTATTTCTTTTGCCTTAAATAGAAAAAAGGCCCCAGGCCGAAGCCTAGGGCTATAATGTATTACTTAATCTCTGTCACTTCAAAGCTTATGATCTTGTCGAATGCTAAATATTCTTTGCTTCCAGTCATTTTAGTAAGCACATAAACGGTAGTTCCTATGCCAACTTCACGATCATACCAATCCACAAAGCCGGTGATTTCAGCCATAGACAACTTATATTCGCGCTCGCTAGAATCGATCATGGTAACGCGAAGGATTGCTTGATCCGATTCGCCGGGGTTTTCTGGTGTTGGGTTATATGGAAGAAGTTCGCCGTTTTCGTCAATGTCGATAGCATCAAGATCAAATCTTACAGAGTCACCTGACTTTACTTCAACACAATGTTCACCATCACGCAGCCCTGACTGTTCAAATATTAAAACCTGCCGAACATACGGCGATCCATGAGCATTTCCTTGTCCCACATCTACCCCATCAATTACATACCTTATGTTTTTAGCGTGATCAGGATGTATAGTTTGAATAAATCTTATTTTAATTCCTGTGAAATTAAACCTTACTGCACTTGCATTAATTTCGCTGCCAGAAGTCCCTTGCGGAATAAATACACTTGTATTTTGCCAAGCACCTGATGCATCAGTTTGACTTGCCCATGTCCCAATTAATGAAACATTTTCATTATTCGAAGAGTCAATTCTTTTCCACCCAGCCTCTGGTGCCGTTAATTGTTGACCTACTATTGCCATTTACATTTCTCCTTAAATTTACTCTCATTCTTTATCCGTACAACTTATCTTACAAATTACCGTAAAATTAGTTGTACATAATCTACCTATTTTTATTAGCATTTCGAGATGCTATATAATAAAAAGTCCGGCAGCCGAGGCCGCCGGGCAATGATGCATTATTTAAATTTCGCCACTTCAAAGCTAATAATCTTGTCAAATAATAAGTAGTCCTTACTATCGGTGATACTTTTATTGAAAGTATAGAACGAAGTACCGGCAGTTGCAGGACGATCCATCCAGGCCATAAAGTCGTTGATCTCGGCTATAGACAGCTTATACTCCCGCTCGCTGGAATCAGTCATAGTAACACGGAGTAGCGCTTTGCTGCTTTCTCCTGGCGTTTCAGTTGCAGTCGGAGTAGCCGAGGCTTCATTTGAGTTGGCACTTTCACCATCAGCAGTAATTGCTGTTACAACATAGTAGTAAGTAGTACCGTTGACAACGCCGGTATCAACATAGCTAGTTCCAGATACATTGCTAGCAATGGTGGTGTATGGGCCACCCGCTGTTGTGGAACGTTTAACGTTATAGCCGGTTGCACCTGTGACTGCATCCCATGAAAGAGTTACTTGAGAATCACCAGCAGTTGCAACTAAGTTGATTGGAACGGGGATATTAGGCTCCGATTCAATTGGGTTGTAGGGTTTTAATCCTCCATTGACATCAATGTCGATAGCATCTAGCGTCACCGTTTTCGATAGTTCAGCCGGTTGAATTATAACAGAGTGCTCTGTACTTTCTAAGTCAACAATCTCAAAGCATAACGCCTGATCAATCCGACTTGCAGCCTCTTGAGAAAATAGACTTTCTTTACCATCAATGATAATTTTAATTTTACTACTAGCGCTTGAATCAAACCTAGATATTATCCTTAGTTTAGACCCTGTAAAATTAAACCTTATATATGCAACAGTATCTTCTTGACGTGGTCTAGCTAAAAACATAGTCTTGTTCCAATCTGGCGTATAACCTGTACTTAGCGTAAAACCTGGCCATTCGATTTCGCTATTCCCGTAATTATCATATCTCTTCCATCCTGATTCCGGTGCTGTTAATGGGTAGCCAATTGTTGCCATTTTACATTCCTCCTAAATTTGATTTATTTTATTCTCATTCTTTATCCGTACAACTTATCTTACAAATTGCTGTAAAATACTTTGTACATAACTTACTTATTTTCATCTGCATTTCGTAACAGCTCCAAAATAAAAAGTCCGGCAGCCGAAGCCACCGGACGAATAAAAACCGCTCACCCCGAAGGATGAGCGGCAATATTGAAATGATTATCTTAAAACATAACATTGGATTCCTTCGTATGTATAGCCACCCCTACCCTTTCCAAGCTCACGAAAATTGGTAGTATAGAAGTGATCATTAGTCGAACTATTGTAATATCTGTACAAAGGGACCGTTCCTTGACGTTGTTTGCTGTAAACGTAGCCTTGAACTCCCTCGTATACGTAACCATCCCTACCCTTGCCGAGTTCTTTTAAATCAGTTGTATAAAAATGATCTCCTATTGCACCATTCCAGTATCTATATAGTGGAACGGTTCCAGGGCTGCGTTGGGTGAATACACGTCCCTCACTCCCCTCACGCTTATAGCCATTCTTACCCTTTCCGAGTTCACGTAAATCTGTTGTATAGAAGTGATCACCGGTTGTCGAATTGTAATACCTATACAGAGGTGAAATATCTGAAGCATGGGCAGCGGAGACATTAAGTCCTGGAATCAAAAACATTACTAAGGCTAAAACACCAACAAAGATTTTTTTCATGGTAATATACTCCTTTCTATATGAGGTAATTCACAAATTTAGTATATTATACATTTTTTTGAAATTCTTTAGAAATATCTAACAAGCAAAAGGAATAGTTCACTAATTCTGGAAAACAGAACGAAATAACAACAAAATCCCTGCAGCCATCCGTTAGGGCAGGCCGCAGGGATTTGAGGTTTAGTAAGCAATATAGTTTCTATCCTATTTTGTCAGTAAATACGCCCCACCAGTAGTACCGACTATCCAGAAATCCAGTCACCTACATTAACTATCTTTTATGCTTCCCAATCTATAAAGGCTGCAGATGATTCCGGAAACTAATTGCTTCTGAAATATGAACTGCATCTATCTTGTCTGCATGACCAAGGTCAGCAATTGTACGGGCTACTTTCACCATCCGGTCATA
>JAEYSJ010000113.1 GCA_023434855.1 Bacillota bacterium
GAGGGAATACTGTGACTAAGTTAACTAAGCGATCCCGAATAAATGTGCAGCCGACACGGGTTTCAAGTACTACCAGGCTAATTTTTAAGGGCGTTGTTGTCAGTTTGGCCGTATCACTTACTTGTACATTATTCTTGTCCTTAGTAAACCTGATAACCGAAGATACGTTTATCGATTACTATATGCAGTATGTTATAGTAGCAGTAACAATGATAAGCATTTTTATTGGCAGTGCCTATGCTACCCAGCGGGCCGAGCATAAAGGTTTAATCATCGGTATAACTATTGGTATGATTTATGTACTCATTTCTGTGGCGTTAGGAATGAAAATGAGCCACGAATCAGTTGCCTTGCCGGTACTCGCAAACAAAATGATGGCAGGAATTGCCGCAGGGGCGTTAGGCGGACTTATTGGCGTAAATTTGCAATAGTTACAAGGAATTTTACTCAATGTAGCGAATGTTACCAATTGAAAATAAATTATTGGCATTTTTTAAAGAAAGGGTGACTAGTTATTAGGAAATTATTATCTGGAAACGAAGCAATTGCTCGAGGGGCTTATGAAGCTGGCATTAAGGTTGCTTGCGCCTATCCTGGAACGCCTAGTACCGAGATCTTGGAGAATATTGCCCGATATGAAGAAATCTACAGTGAATGGGCTCCTAATGAAAAAGTAGCTGTCGAAGTAGCCCAAGGAGCCTGTTTTGCCGGAGGACGTTCCTTGGCAGCTATGAAGCACGTAGGTGTTAATGTAGCCGCTGATCCGCTATTTTCGCTTGCTTATACAGGCGTAAACGGCGGTTTTATTTTGGTGTCTGCCGATGATCCAGGCATGCATAGTTCGCAAAATGAGCAGGATAATCGCTACTATGCGAAATTTATGAAGATGGTTTTACTGGAGCCTTCTGATAGTCAGGAAGCCAAAGATTTGGTTGTTGCCGGCCTGGATATCAGTGAGCGGTTTGACTCTCCGGTTATGTTAAGAGTAACAACCAGAATTTCGCACTCCAAAGGGTTGGTAACGCTGGGAGACCGGCAGGAAGTCCCTGTCCGTAAGTATGAGAAAAATGTTCAAAAATTTGTTGTTATGCCAGCCAATGCCCGCAGACTTCGCTTAGCCCTTGAAGACCGTTTACGTCGACTGGCTGATTTCGCGGAAACCTTCCCTGGTAATCGGGTTGAAGGTAATGGCCGGCAATTTGCAGTAATTACCAGTGGTATTGCTTATCAATATGCTAAGGAAGCGTTAGGTGATCAAGCTACTTATTTAAAACTTAGCTTCACTTTTCCTCTGCCGGAGAAATTGATTAGTACCTTTATTGCGAACCATGATAAAGTTTATATCATTGAAGAAGGCGAACCATTCTTAGAGGACCAAATTAAAGCAATGGGTCATAAGGTTATTGGCAAAGAACTTTTTCCCCGTATTGGTGAATTAAGTCCGGGTATTATTCGGGAAAAATTATTAGGGGAAAAACCAAGCTCACATATATTGGCGGCAGATGCTCCAATGCGTCCTCCAGTACTTTGTCCCGGTTGTCCCCATCGTGGTGTGTACTTTGCCATTAATAAAGTTGGTGCCGTTATTACTACCGATATTGGCTGTTATACGCTAGGGGTATTACCGCCGTTAAATTCCGGCGAAACTTGTATTTGTATGGGAGCAAGTATTGGTAATGCCATGGGTATGTCCAAAGTGATGCCTGACAAAAAATTCGTAGCTACTATAGGTGATTCCACATTTCTTCATTCCGGTGTTACAGGCCTGATGGATGTTGTTTATAACCGTGGTATACTTACGGTGGTTATTCTCGATAATTCCATTACTGGTATGACTGGACATCAGCATCATCCGGCTACTGGTTTCACAATCAAGAATGAACCTACCAACAAAGTTGATATTGAAGCATTAGTTAGGGCTTGCGGAATTAATAAAATTTGGACTGTCAACGCATATAATTTGGCCGAAGTGGAAGCGGCGCTTGCTGAAGCAACAACCTGCGGAGAACCGGCGGTAGTGATTACTAAACGTCCCTGTGTGCTCATTGAAAAAGGTGCTAGACGTGAAAAACACACGATTAGCGAAGACAACTGCAAATATTGTAAAATGTGTTTAAAACTTGGTTGCCCGGCAATAGAGCATAAAACAGACAAAGTGATTATTAACGAAACATTATGTTGTGGCTGCGGCCTTTGTGCTCAAGTCTGTAAATTTGAAGCTATCGAGAAGGCAGGTGTTCCCAATGCATAAAGTTACGAATATTTTAATTGTAGGTGTCGGTGGGCAGGGAACGCTGTTGGCAAGTAAAGTAATTGGCGGAGCGGCACAGCTTTCCGGCTTTGATGTAAAACAGTCGGAAGTTCACGGTATGGCACAACGCGGCGGCAGTGTGGTTACCTATGTGCGTTTTGCCAATAAGGTATTTTCACCGTTAGTTGAGAAGGGACAGGCTGATATTATCCTGGCTTTCGAAAAGTTAGAGGCTTGGCGCTGGGCCGATTATCTCAAACCGGAGGGCACGATTATCGTTAATGATCAGGAGATACCGCCCATGCCGGTGATTATTGGCGCCGCGGCTTATCCTGAAGGCATCTATGAACGTATATCAGCCGCAGGGATTAAGTTGATACAGGTGGATGCCTTAAGCCTTGCTAAAAAAATCGGCGAAGCCCGCGCCGTCAATATAATACTGTTAGGCGTAGCTGCTAAAATGCTTGGATTTGACCGCCAGGTTTGGGAACAGGCTATTGCTGAATCCATTCCGGCTAAGGCCCTTAAAGTTAATCTGCAGGCATTTGCAACAGGTTGGAATATTCAATGTTAATAAAGAGGCCATACGGTCTCTTTTTTTTGTATTGGAAAGTATAATTTTCCGGTCAGTAGGTAGCTGGCGCTAATGTTTTTTGAACCACAGAGGACACAGAGGACACAGAGTGGAACGGCGCGATGGCTATCGCGCAAGGATAAAGTATTAACCTGTTGATTGTTACTAAGTGATAATGTGAAATACATTGAGTTAAGAACGTAGCTGGGGATACAAGTAATGATAAATTCCTCTGCGTCCTCTGTGTCCTCTGTGGTTAGCCGTTCCCCAAGGTGATAGCGGCTTTTTTTATCTTTAAGCTAAAGGTCTGAAAATAGCAAATAATAAGAGTTTTTTTTCACAAAATTTAATTGACACTATTTGGTCGGTTATGGTATTTTAATAATGGATTTTTAATTTAGGAGGTAATTTATGAGTAGCAACGAAACAGAAATCAAAGGATCGCCAATTGCCGATCCTGGTCCACTGGGCCTTACCGGTTTTGCGTTGACAACCTTCTGCCTTAGCGCAATTAACGCCGGTCTGGTTCCCAAAGAAGCCATGGGTGTTGTTATTGGTCTGGCTATTATTTATGGTGGTATCGCCCAATTGTTGGCAGGTATGTGGGAAATCAAAAAGAACAATGTTTTTGGTGCAACTGCTTTTTCTTCCTATGGTGCTTTCTGGATTTCTTTCGCGATTTTCGAACTGGGCAGTATTTTAAAATGGTTTGTAATACCCGAGCAGGGCATACTTGCTTTCCTAATTGCCTGGACAATCTTCACATTTTATATGTGGATTGGCACTTTTGCATTAAACAAAGCACTTGTTACAGTATTTACTGCTTTGCTGATCACTTTTATTCTGCTGGATATTGGAGCCACTGAACTTCCTTTCGCCCATGCAGCTCATATTTACGGTGGTTATGTTGGCCTTTTCACCGCTTTTGCAGCGTGGTATGCATCTGCCGCAGGTATTTTGAATACAGTTTATGGCCGTATTGTTCTTCCTGTCGGTCCGCTGAAAAAATAAACTTTCTGAAATTTTACAATATCAACCTAAATATATAGCCCCCTATTACAAAAATATAGGGGGCATTAGTGTTTTTTATGGGTTTCTTTAGAGAATTATGGTAAAATATTAATGTTGATTTTAGAAAATAATATAGGCATAATGATAGGCAAAGGTGATGAAATGGTGAAAATTGCTATTATTGGTGGAACTGGAGTCTATGATCCCAGCATTTTGGAGAATGTGCGCGAAGCAGAAGTAAATACCCCTTATGGCGATGTCCAGTACAAATCAGGCGAGTTCGCCGGTAAAAGTATTGCATTTATTCCCAGGCATGGCAGCAAGCATTCGATTGCTCCTCATTTAATAAATTACCGGGCCAATATTTGGGCATTGAAGAAAATTGGTGTGGAGAATATTATTGCTACAACCGCAGTAGGTTCACTTAATCTGAAAATGAAACCTGGCGATTTCGTCTTAGCGGATCAGTTTTTGGACTTTACCAAAAGCAGGATAAACACCTTCTATGAAGGCGGTGAAAGAGGTGTTGTCCATGTTGATGTAACTTCCCCATACTGCCCGTCTTTGCGGGAAAAATTGCATGCGGCAGGCAAACTAATTGGTGTTGATATACATTCTAGCGGCACATATGTATGTGCAGAAGGACCCCGGTTTGAAACTCCTGCTGAAATTGCCATGTTTGCTAAACTTGGCGGCGACCTTGTAGGAATGACTAATGTACCTGAAGTAGTTTTGGCGCGAGAAGCAGAAATGTGTTACGCTACTGTTTCGATGGTGACAAATTACGCAGCAGGTATTTCAACTCAGCCGCTGACGCATAGTGAGGTAGTTGAAACAATGCAGGCCAATACAGATAACATAAAACGTCTGATTATGGATGCGATAAAATTGATTGACATTAATGCCGACTGTGGATGTAGAAATGCGCTGGCTGAGTACGGCGGTTTCAAGCTATAATAAATAAAAAATAGGAGAGATATGATGGAATCTATTGTTAGAGATATTAAATTAGCTCCCCAAGGGAATGACAAAATTAATTGGGTAAAAGGGTTTATGCCTGTACTCAATGTGTTAAATGATGAATTATCCCAAACAAAACCTTTAACCGGCAAGAACCTCATCGTTACTATGCATTTGGAAGCTAAAACTGCCTATTTGGCATTAGTACTGAAGAATGCCGGTGCCAATGTTGCCGTGACAGGCAGTAACCCATTATCTACCCAGGATGATGTAGCTGCTGCTTTAGCTGCGCAAGGCGTAAAAGTTTTTGCCTGGTATAATACTACTTCCGAAGAATATGAGAACTTTTTGCATAAAGCACTGGATACTAAGCCTGAGATTATTGTCGATGACGGCGGCGATTTAGTATCCCTGCTGCATGGTGAGCGTAGTGAGCTGGCAGGTAATATATTAGGCGGTTCGGAAGAAACAACTACTGGAGTTATCCGTTTAAGGGCATTAGCAGCAGAAGGCCGGCTAAAGTTTCCGATGATGGCTGTAAATGATGCATATTGTAAATTCCTGTTTGATAACCGCTATGGTACTGGTCAGTCAACCTGGGATGGCATTATGCGCACAACTAACCTTACGGTAACCGGTAAAACGGTAGTAGTTGCCGGTTATGGCTGGTGCGGTAAAGGGGTAGCCATGCGGGCTAAAGGCTTGGGAGCCAATGTGATTATTACCGAGGTTGATTCAATAAAAGCCATTGAGGCGGTCTTTGACGGATTTAGAGTTATGACAATGGAAGAAGCAGCCAAGTATGGCGATATATTTGTGACATTAACCGGATGCAAGGATGTCATTCGTCGTGAACATATAAAAATAATGAAGTCAGGGGCAATTTTAGCGAATGCCGGACATTTTGATGTGGAAATAAACAAAAATGACTTGGCTGACTTAGCTGTTTCCCGACGCATAGTACGCAAAAATATTGAGGAATTTGTATTAGACAATGGTCGCAAAATATATCTGCTGGCTGAAGGCCGACTGGTTAACTTGGCTGCCGGGGACGGGCATCCTACCGAGATTATGGATCTGTCTTTTGCTTTGCAAGCTTTATCAGTACTGCATATCTTTAATCATCACCGGGAAATGTCCAACCAGGTATACACCGTGTCTGATGAAATAAACGCCCGCGTGGCAGCTCTTAAACTGCAGGCTATGGGATATGCAATAGACAAACTGACTGCGGAACAGAAGAAGTATTTGAGTCAGGCTTAAAACAGGCGATTATGTCGATAGAAGAGAGGCGTAACCAATGACAAAAATTTTGTTAAAAAACGCTGAAGTTTTGACCAATGGTGTTGTGCAACAAACGGATATAGCCATCGATGGTGCAGTAATTTCTCAAATAGGGAAAATAAGTAACTGGCCGGCAGATAGAATTATCGATTGCACAGATAAATTGGCTATTCCGGGATTGGTTAATACTCATACCCACGCTGCTATGACATTATTTCGGAGTTTCGCTGACGATATGCAGCTTATGGACTGGCTGCAAAATAAAATTTGGCCGGCAGAAGCCAATTTAACAGCTGAAGATGTTTATTTTGGCACACTGTTAGCTATTGCCGAAATGCTGAAATCAGGTACGACTACTTTTGCTGACATGTACTTTTTCATGCCCCAGGTGGCTGACGCAGTAGCTGACAGCGGCATAAGAGCGGTACTCTCCCGCGGAATGGCCGGAGTAGCACCGACAGCTGAACAAGCGTTAACCGAAAGCAAAGATTTCTTCCGGCAATATCATAATGCCGCTGATGGCCGAATTACCGTAATGCTGGGCCCGCATGCCCCATACACTTGCCCGCCTGAATATTTAAAAAGGGTTATTGCCTTGGCCGAACATTTAGGTGCAGAAATTCACATCCATCTCTCAGAAACAGCCGGTGAAGTAGCGGATTGCATAAACCAATATGGAAAATCACCAATTGCCTTGATGCAGGAAATAGGGCTATTTGATTGCGGTACCTTAGCTGCTCATTGCGTGCATGTATCTCCTGATGATATTGCCATTATGAAAGAAAAAGGTGTGCGGGTAGCCCATAATCCGGGCAGTAATATGAAACTTGCCAGTGGTATTGCTCCTGTGACTCAAATGCTTGCTGCCGGATTATGTGTGGGTCTGGGTACTGATGGTGCAGCAAGCAACAACAATCTTGATATGTTAGAAGAATTAAGATTGGCAGCTACGCTACACAAGGTAAGTACTCTTGATCCCCTGGCAATACCGGCCAAAACAGCGATAACTTTGGCAACAAGCAGCGGAGCTGAGGCTTTGGGACTAGGCCAAATAACCGGTAAATTGGCACCTGGTTTTAAAGCTGATATAGTATTAATTGATATGAAAGCCCCCCATTGGTACCCGCGGCATGACAGATTGTCACTCCTTACTTATGCCGCCAATTGCAGTGATGTGCATACCGTCCTGGTAAATGGACAGATTGTACTTGATAACCGGCATTTAGTAACAATTGATGAAGAGAAATTAATGTATGAAGCACATAAGCGTGGGATGAGACTTGTGGAAAAAGTGCAATAATATTCCTTCAATCTATTTTATATTAATCTAATTATTACTAAAAAACATACTATGCTGAATACAATATTTTCATATATGACAGGAATTTAGGTAATTATAACGAAGATATAAGAGTGCCGGCCTGCGTAAAGCGACAGTAGAATCGGTCGGTTTTCTATTTTCAAGAAATTTGTGAAAAAGATAACGTTTTTTTGCCAATATTGAAATTGCGAGGGATAACATGCTTGAACAGGCTGTACGTATGCAAGAGTTAACATCTGCTATTTTTACACAAGTGGATGATTTGCGCAAAGCTGAGTTAGCGACTGGCAAAGATGTGATTACCCTTAGTATTGGTAGTCCTGATATGGCGCCTGCACCGCATATTACACAAGCTTTGATTAATGCGTCTAATGATATAGGTAATTATGGTTATACATTATCGAAAGGCGACCCGGAACTTCTTGAGGCTATTGCCAAGTGGTATCAAAAAAAATTTGGTGTTGTCCTGGATCCAATGACAGAAGTACATTCATTAATGGGCTCACAGGAAGGTTTGGCGCATATTTCACTATGCCTTGTCAATCCGGGTGATGTTGTACTGGTGCCTGACCCGGGTTATCCTATTTTTAGTGCAGGTCCTCTGGTTGCCGGAGCTGAATTATATGGCATGCCGCTTAGGCCGGAAAATCATTATTTGCCTGATTTGGCTGCAATTGACGAAAGTGTATTAAAGCGTACCAAAATTATGATTATTAATTACCCCAATAATCCATTGGCAGCTACCGCACCCCGTTGGTTTTTCGAAAATGTGGTAGAATTAGCAAAGCGTTATTCTTTTTTAGTATGTCATGATTTTGCCTACAGCGAGCTGGTATTTGATGACTATCGGCCTGATAGTTTTTTGTCTATACCAGGAGCGAAAGATGTCAGTATAGAATTTCATTCTCTTTCCAAGACTTTTAGTATGGCGGGCTGCCGAATTGGGTTTGTTGTAGGTAATGCTAAAGCGATTGCCCTTTTAGGACGGTTAAAATCTAATTTCGATTATGGTATTTTTTATCCAATCCAAAAAGCGGCTATTGCAGCTCTTACCGGCTCACAGGACTGTGTTGCGGCAACTGCAGCCGCTTATCAACGCAGGCGTGATATTATTGTTAACGGATTAAATGAAATGGGCTGGGAGGTAATGCGACCCCGGGCGTCTATGTATGTATGGGCTCCGGTACCTACAAAACAATCTTCATTTGATTTTACTATTGATTTGTTGAAAAATACCGGCGTTGCCGTTATTCCGGGCATTGCTTTTGGCACATATGGAGAAGGATTTGTTCGAATTGCCCTGGTACAACCTGAAGATAGACTTGCAGATGGTGTAGCACGTATCAGAAAGTGGTTGGGTTAATTTTGAATACAAGGAGGAATTTTGCATGCGTGCCTTGAACTTTTATTCATCAAATTACCACAGCCAGCTTGTGTGCCGCCGTAAAACCTGTACTATTCGTCTTGGTGATAAAACGTATAAATATGCTGAAGGCGATATTGTATGGATAACGGTTGGCAAACGCTTTTCCCAAAAGAAGAAAATTTATGTAGCTGCTGTTGACAGAGTATTGGTCAAACCTATTTCCCAACTTACAATGGAAGACTTGCAAGGTGAAAATCCGGATATTACCAGCATCGATGATTTGATGGTCTTTTTGCAGTCAATTTACGACAGGACCTTAACACCCAGTGATACTGTAACAGTAATATATTTTTCTGAAATCATCGAATAGCAGGTAAATATATAAATTTATTTAAGAGGAGTGTATATAATAATGTCAGCAAAACAAATTCCCGTAGGTATTTCAGCTCGCCACGTGCATGTTTCACGTGCAGATTTGGATATCCTTTTTGGCGAAGGATACCAGCTTACCGTTAAAAAGGATTTGTCCCAACCAGGACAATTCGCCTGTGAAGAACTGGTGGATATTGTAACGGAAAAAGCATCTTTTCCCAAAGTTCGTATTTTAGGGCCTGAACGTAAACAAACTCAAATCGAAGTGTCTCTTACCGATGCAATGAAATTAGGAATTGCCACCCCAGTACGGGATTCCGGTGATCTTAAAGGCTCTCCGGGAGTTACTGTAGTTGGGCCAAAAGGTAAAGTTGAGCTTAAAGAAGGCGCTATTGCCGCTTGCCGTCATATTCACATGACTCCTGCCGATGCTGCCGAATTTGGAGTTAAAGACAAAGAGATTGTGAAAGTAAGCTGTGGTGGCGAACGCGCCCTGATTTTTGACAAAGTATTAATCAGGGTCAATGATAACTTTAAGTTGGAAATGCATCTTGATACAGATGAAGGCAATGCTTCAATGTGTAAAAACGGTAGTGCTGTTGAAATTGTCAAATAAGATTTGTCAGGGTATATATTCTTAAGCAATAATATGAAATTGAAAATATCCCGTACATAAGACGGGATATTTTTTATATATTTATAATGTCCTATTTCAAATCATTTAATTTCTTTGGCAGGAATTTTTTTCTTGAAATACGAAAAACATAAAATTAAGTTTGGACACATTTATATAACAATTTAAAAGGAGGAACAATTATGCCTAAACCAGTTTTTACTGAAGAAAGATGTAAGGGTTGTGGCCTGTGTACTACAGTGTGTCCGCAAAAAATTGTGGTATTAGCCGACCGCTTTAATACTAAAGGATACCGTCCGGCAATCTGCTCTGATGAATCAAAGTGCGTAGGTTGTACCCTTTGTGCAAAATCATGTCCCGATATAGTAATTGAAATTCACAAATAAAAAGGGAGAGGGAGGCATTACAGTGGCAGAGAAAATATTGATGAAAGGCAATGAGGCTATAGGTGAAGCAGCCATTGTCGCAGGATGCCGGTACTATTTTGGCTATCCAATAACGCCGCAGACAGAACTTACAGAATATTTATCCCGTCGTTTGCCTAAAGTAAATGGTGTATTTTTGCAGGCGGAAAGCGAAATAGGGGCAATTAATATGGTATATGGAGCTGCTGGGGCGGGAGCGAGAGTAATGACTTCTTCATCTAGTCCGGGCATTAGTTTAAAACAAGAAGGTATTTCTTATATCGCAGGTGCGGAACTTCCCTGCGTTATCGTAAACATTATGCGTGGTGGGCCGGGTCTTGGTGGTATTCAGCCTTCCCAGGCCGATTATTTCCAGGCTACAAAGGGTGGCGGTCACGGTGACTATCGAAATATTGTATTAGCGCCGAATTCAGTGCAGGAGCTTGTAGATATTACAGTGCTGGCTTTTGATTTGGCTGATAAATACCGCAATCCTGTTATGATATTAGGCGATGGTGCATTGGGTCAGATGATGGAACCTGTGGAATTTAATACCAGTAATTCAACCCCGGCAGTAAAGCCTTGGGCGGCTACTGGTCTTAAGACCCGTACAACACCTAATATTATCACTTCTTTGCATTTAAAACCTGAGGAATTGGAAAAGCATAATATTCATCTTCAGGAGAAGTATTCCACAATAATTTGTAATGAAGTCCGCTATGAAGAATTATATACTGACGATGCCGATTTAGTATTGGTAGCATATGGCATAACATCACGAATTGCACGATCCGCAATGAAGAAGGCCCGTGACGAAGGCATGAAAGTCGGCATGTTACGTCCGATTACTTTATGGCCTTTTCCTGAGCAGCCTATTGCCAAACTTGCTGCAAAAACTAAAGCTTTCTTAACACTCGAACTCAGTGCCGGACAAATGGTAGAGGATGTACGTCTGGCAGTAAATGGCGCCAAACCAGTATACTTTTATGGGCGTATGGGCGGCATGATTCCAAGTACGAAAGAGATTTACGATCAAATAATTAAAATTCTGCATAGCGAAGGGGGCAAATAAGATGGTTGAGAAATTGTTTGCCAGACCTCAATCTTTAAAAGATATGCCAACTCATTATTGCCCAGGCTGCCATCATGGTATTATACATCGCTTGGTGGCTGAAGTCATTGATGAGTTAGATGTACGGCAAAAGACTATTGGGGTAGCGCCTGTAGGGTGTTCCGTACTTGCTTATGAATATTTTGATGTAGATATGTTTGAAGCGTCTCACGGCCGCGCTCCTGCTGTAGCTACCGGAGTTAAGCGTGTACATCCTGAAGCGGTGGTGTTTTCTTACCAGGGAGATGGTGATCTTGCGGCTATTGGAACTGCGGAAATTGTCCATGCGGCTGCACGTGGCGAGAGAATTACCAGTATCTTTGTGAATAATGCTATTTACGGTATGACCGGTGGCCAAATGGCTCCGACAACTTTGCTGGATCAAGTAACTAATACATCTCCTTATGGACGGAAAGCTGAAACCGCAGGGATACCTATTCGCGTATCAGAAATGCTTGCTACACTTGATGGAGCCAAATTTATTGCCCGTGTTGCCGTCAATAACCCTGCTAATATGGCAAAAGCCAAAAAAGCTATCAAGCAAGCTTTTGAAGTTCAATTAAGCGGTATTGGTTTTGCAATGGTAGAAGTACTGTCCACCTGTCCTACTAACTGGGGATTAAGTCCGATAGAAGCGAAAGAATGGCTTGAGCAGAATATGATACCTTTTTATCCGCTTGGTGTATTTAAGGCGCCAGAGGAGGTTATAAAATGACATATGAAATAATCATGTCCGGTTTTGGCGGTCAAGGCATTATGCTTATGGGGCAGCTTATAACTTACGCCGGAATGTTGGAGAATAAAAATGTGTCGTGGATTCCGTCATATGGACCGGAAATGAGAGGTGGAACCGCTTATTGTTCGGTAATTGTTTCAGAAGAACCGGTAGGCACACCAATTGTGACTGAACCCAATGTAGTTGTAGCTATGAATCTGCCTTCACTGGATAAATTTGAACCAATGCTTCAAGCCGGCGGAACATTGATTATCAATAGTTCTCTTATTGAGCGTACGACAAATCGCACAGATGTCAAAGCCTATCACATCCCGGCAAATGATATTGCCATACAATTGGGAAATCCCAAAACGGCCAATATGGTTACTCTGGGCGCTGTTATTGCAGCTACATCTGTGGTGAAATCCGAATCGGTTCTTAAGGCATTTGCCAAAATATTTGCTAAAAAGCCGGAGCTCTTAAAAATCAATGAGGAAGCAATTTCCCGTGGCATGCAATGTATTGAATAGATCATCATAACATAATGAACTCGTCCAGCTAACGCTGCACATTGAGACTTCGGTAAGGGACTCTAACCCTCCACCAAACCAGCAAAGTGGACTTCCACTCATAGAAGCGCTGGTACTCCTGCATAATTCTTTTTGATATTTGCAGGATTTTTTTTTATGCTTAGCGAATTTAAAAAAGAATCGTATTCCTGAGGTGGTTGATTTATTGTGTCTGAAACATTTATATATATGGCAATGATTAATGCCATGACCAATGCCTTTCCCTCAGCGGTTGTAGCTATAGACTCTGAAATGAACATATCGCAAATTTATATTAGCAAACGTCCTGCTCAGAAACTAAAATATATTGTCGGGCATAAATTTTATAAATTATTACGGTGTTTATTTGATGCACAAACCGCCGATACTATCAACACTGCTTATTTGCAGTGTATAAACACGCGCCAAACATGCCAAATTCCCAAAATGGCCTATATTAATGTTCATAATCTTACTGAATATTTTAATTGGATTTTTTTATATCTACCAGAAAATGATAATGTCATTGCCTGTATTAAGAATATTACCGAAAATGTATTATTAGAAGAAGAGTTTTTGTCTATGTCCGAGCAATACGAATCAGTCAACCGTGAGCTTTGCGTAGCGATGTCAAATTTGGATTTTCATCTAATGGATATTGAGCAAGCCCAAAAAAAAATAGCTGCATTATTTAGAATTACCTCCGTCGTTCAAAAGACCGTCAATGTACAGGAAGTTTTAAATGAAATATTGGATGGTATTACCCGTGAGCTAGGATTTAACGATGTGTCAATTTTACTACTTGATGAAGAAAAGCAAGAATTGGCAGTGATGGCATATCGTGGACGGCAGGATTATGCCACGCATATTCCACTTGGTAAGGGAATTACCGGCTATGCCGCGGTACAACGCGAGCTCATATATGTTGAAGATGTAAATGAAGATCCACGGTATATATCAGCTGGAAATACTTCATGTGTTAGCGAAGTTGCCATACCACTGATTGTTGATGATAAAGTGCTTGGTGTTCTTAATGTTGAGACTACCAGCGAACGTGTATTGCAACCCTATGATCTTAATTTATTACGTTCATTAGGCAGTCAGATTGCCATGACTATTGCTCATGCCAGCTATGTTGCAAAGGTTGAGAAACAAGCTATTACTGATGGACTGACCGGACTCTATAACTATCGTTATTTTCGTGCAATGCTGGAACAAGAATTTAAACGCGCTATCCGTTACAATCGCCCACTTACTATGCTAATGATTGATATTGACTATTTCAAGCATTATAATGACACTAATGGTCACCGAATGGGTGATGAGGTACTTTCTGTTGTTGCCGCATTACTTAAACAAGCTTGCCGGGATGTTGATTTTCTTGTTCGTTACGGAGGGGAAGAATTTGCTGTCCTATTGCCGGAAACCAGTATTGATGAGGCTTACGTAGTTGCAGAACGGATGCGTAGTTCTATAGCTGATTATCCTTTTCCTAATAGCCATTCCCAGCCTGGCGGCAAATTAACAGTGAGTATCGGAATATCTGGATTTCCTGGTGATGCGCACTCTAACGTAGAATTAGTAGATTATGCAGATGCTGCATTATATTCTGCTAAACGTTTATCAAGAAACCGTATATGTTTCTATAACTCAAAAATTTTATCTTAACTGTCTTTAGTTTAAAATGGTGGTGTCAATAATGACGCAGGATATATTTGGTGACTTTAAAGCATATTCATTAGCTGGAACTGAACAAGAAGTCCGTTTTATCACGAATGTGTTAAATCTGCCGTTTCAGTCCCGTATTTTAGATTTATATTGCGGTTATGGACGGCATGCTATTGAATTGGCAAAGCTTGGATTTAACGTTACAGGAGTGGATGCTACTCAAGACTTTCTGGATATTGCTATCCAAAAGGCATCAGAAGAAAATGTAAAGATTACTTTTGAGCAGTGTGATATGCGGAAAATTAATTATTGCCAACAATTTAATGCTGTCATAAATATGTTTGCAGCTTTTGGCTACTTTACCGATGAAGAAAACGCTCAGGTTTTGCACTTAATTAACGGTTCGTTAGTACCTAAAGGATTATTTCTAATTGATTTATTGAATCGGGAATGGATGGTTCGTAATAATTTAAACCGTTATTGGCGACATCCTAGCGGAGAATATGTATTATCATATAAAATTGAATTGCAACATGGAATTGCTATTATGAAGCGTCAGTTAATAAATCAGGTTACGGGAATTAAGACCCAGTATGAATTTGTATTAAGAGCCTATTCTTTAGCTGAGATGACATCTATTTTGACCAAAAGCGGTTTTGAGATTAAGGCAACCTATGGCGGATTTGACGAACAAGCTTATGGTCCTGAAACCCAACGCATGATAATATTAGCCCAAAAAAACTAATGACTGTTAGATCGAAAGATTTCTAACGGTCATTAGTTTTTTTATGTCACAAGTTGAGTCAAAAAGCAGTACTAAATTTTTCATAATTCGTCAACAATTCCGCTTTTCTTAATCACAGTCTTCTATTCTATATTCATATTATACAAGAAGAGACTGTGTGGGGTGATACTATGCTGGTTAAAATTAACAACCGTCAGTTGGTGTCTAAACCTAAAATTGGTGTGGCATTAAGTGGCGGAGGACTAAGAGGTACTGCTCATATTGGAGTTTTAAAAGCATTACATGAACATAACATTCCAATTGATATGATTGCCGGAACAAGTGCTGGTGCTATTATAGCAACAATGTATGCCTGCGGTTATAGCCCCTGGCAAATGCAGAATATTGCTGAAACTTTACGAGTCAACGACTTGGTTGATTTGAAAGTAAAAGTCACAGATTTAATAAAACATGGAACTAAATGGCTAATTAGCGGTAAATTCCGCTTTTGGTCAGTTTTGCCTACCGGATTAATACAAGGTAATAAAATTGAAAATTACTTTTCTACATTGTGGCAAGACCGTACTGTGCAGGACACTAAAATCCCTCTTGCCATTGTTTCAGTTGACGTAAATTCGGCGGACACAGTTTTTTTTAGTACACCCATTCCCGGCCGTCGCATTATACTGAATGCCCAATATAATCATAATGCCACTTTGGCTGAAGCAGTCAGAGCAAGCATTTCCATTCCGGGGGTTTTTTATCCTAAGAAATTCCGTGGAATGACTTTAGTTGATGGCGCGGTAAAAAATAATCTTCCTACAGATATTCTTCATCACATGGGTGCTGATATAATAATCGGAGTAGATTTAGGATATGCCGGACAGGCAAATTATGATATAAAAGCGGTAGGTGAAATATTATTGCAATGTATTGATATTATGAGTAGAGAAGTAACACTCTTAAAAGCTGAGCAATATGCTGATGTCATTATCCGCCCTGCAGTTTATGATATCAGCTTTAAGGATATATCCCAGACCGGTCTTTGTATAGCCAGGGGCGAACAGGCAGCAAGAGAAAAAATTGCTGACATAAGAAAACTGTTATAGTATAACAGTTACCATTTAAAAGCAATACGCATATCATACATTAGACTTCTCCAATAGATGTCTGGCATGTTGGGAGGTATAATGTATGAATCTACCGAAAATACCGCTTATATTTCGCGAATTATGCAATATTGATAATGTTATAGGTGTAGGCCATGGTCATAAATGGGTACGCGGCGAAAATACCGGTCAGCAAGCTATTGTCGTACTGGTACAGAAAAAAATTAAACCAACAGATTTGCAACGTAGTGCATTAATACCAAAGACTTTGGGTGGACTGCAAACTGATATCATTGAAGTAGGGGATATACGTCTCTTAAATGAGCGGACAGAAATGAGGCGTCCGGCACAGCCGGGAATGAGTATTGGACATTATAAGGTATCTGCCGGAACATTTGGCGCAGTGGTACGTGATAATAATACCGGAGAACCATACATTTTATCTAATAACCATGTTTTGGCTAATCTGACTGATGGCGCTGATGGACGGGCAGCAGTAGGAGATATTGTTTTGCAACCTGGAATGTTCGATGGCGGTGAACAGGGAAAAGCTGTCATCGGGCATCTCGCAAGATTTGTACCATTGCACAGGGATATTATCTCCCCCCGCTGTAAAATTGCTCAATTATTTGAGGATATGTTAAACAAATGTATTAACTTTTTCCAACCTCAATATCGAATTCAAGTATTACGACATAATGAACAGAGCAACTTGGTTGATTGTGCCATAGCCAAACCGCTAAACAGCAATGATATTAAAGCGGAAATATTAGAATGTGGCTTATTAAATGGAATCAAAAAATCGCATGCCGGAATGATGGTTAAAAAAAGTGGGCGAAGCTCTGGGATAACTCACAGTATCGTATTAGCCACAGAAGTGTCGGTTCGCATCAATGTGAGCCACGAGGAATATGGTATATTTAATGACCAAGTGCTCACCGGGCCAATGAGTATGGCTGGAGACAGCGGTTCGTTAATTTTAACGGAAGATAATTACGCGGTAGGATTATTATTTGCCGGTTCTGAACAGGCGACGATGTTTAATAAAATAGAGCATGTTTTAAATGCTTTAAATGTCTCAATTTAGTGAATAGTAATCATTTCAATTCTGATAAAACAAAAAACCAGGACATGTCCTGGTTTTTTGTTTTATTTTATTGCCAATCCTGATAATGGGAATAATCAGTATACCCGCCGGTATTTCTACCAGACCGTCGATTAAATCTTGCTCCGGATTCCAGTTGATTACCAAAATTTTGAGCGCCGCTAGTAACTGCGTAATTACTTGTAGCGCTATTACGATTACCATATCGGCTGCCGCGTCTTTGCGCGTTAGAAGCTGAAGGATTATACCAGCCACGATCTTGCATAGCCTGAAACAGAGTATGTGCATTGTCATGTTCTTCATGCTGCAACTGTTCAAAAGTATTTATTACAGAAGGAGTAGAAGCTTCCGTAATGCCGTGATCATACATATGAGACATTTGTTTCTCTGAAGCTAGTAAGTCTAGCAGCATGTCCCGGTCCGAGAGCCTATTTTTATTTCCCCTGTTTGATATGTTAGAAAAACGTTTTGTATGTGCCATTTGATCACCTCGTTTTACTAAATATTATTGATATTGATTTGTGCTGCCGAATTGGCCGAGAAGCTGTTTAATCTTATCAGCATGCTGGCGTTTGTTTTTAGAAAGGCTGAACATCAGATTTTTCAGGTCGCCGTCTTGGCACTGGTCTGCGTATATGCTGGATTTTGCAATCCAAAGATTTTCCATTTCCAGTGCATCAGCTAAGTACATTCTTTCCTTTTGAGTAATCATGTTATAAGCCATTAAATATCACCTCCTGAATTAACTATACAAGTAATATGTCAGAAAGTGGCCCTAAATATACGCTTATGGAAAATGTTTGTGAAACATTAAAATATAAGGAAGTAGAGCACTTCATAGGACATTGTTATTATTCTCCAAGGACATCATATTCGCTGATGTCGCCGACATATTTTTTAGCAGTTGCATTAATCGGAAGTTCCGCTGAATATTCAAAAAAAGCGTTTTCCTTATTCTTGCTGGCAGAATTTCCATTTGCAATAAATTCTTCAGCTACTTCATATAAATTATTCGTAGAACCTGATTTATCTGATGATTTAATTGCCACGGCAAGCTCACATCCTTTTAGTATTTCATTGTATAATTCTAAATTATAGTATTTAACAAAAGTGTATTAATATTCAAGTTATATATAGACTTTATTTCCAGAATATGGTAATATGTTTCTTGAGAAGGAAATTTTTACAATATAGGTTTTATATGGGTTAGAAGCTGCTGGTCTGTGGCGGGAACGTGAGAAGATATTCTCGGGAATAATTTATGGGCCAAATAAAAACAAAAAGTTTTTAA
Organism: Bacillota bacterium; assembly: GCA_023434855.1. Next base: position 18,449 of record JAEYSJ010000113.1, read on the forward strand.
AAAAGAAGGAGGAAAGTATTGTGGAAAAATGGCTTAAACCACAAGAGATTGCGGAGAAAGTGGGGATACCGTCTAAAACGTGCTATCGCTATATTAAGGATTTTTCTCCCTTTTTGCGAAAAGATGCAGATTTAATTCATTCAGATGGCATATTGGTACTTAAAAGAGCAAGAGAAATTTTATTAGAGTCAAAAAGTATTGATCAAACTTTTGCTTTACTTAAATCTGAATTCCCGGTAATTTATGAAAATAAATTGCCTGTTGAGAGAAATTCATCGACTTTACAACTAGAAATGCACTCTGACTTGAAAAAATTACTTGTTTCGCTGGTTCAGGAAATTCATAAAATACACGAAGCGCAATCCTGTAGAGATGAAATATATCATAAGGAACTGGAACAAACAATTATCGCCCGCCTGGAACAGCTTGAGGAAGTTCAAAACGAAAACAGACAGTTTTTGCAAACAAAGACTCATGCTATACAGCAACATATTGAAAATATACACGAAATTACAGTAAGCAAATCAGAAGAATTAAAAGAGCAGTTGCGAAATGATATATTTCAATTAGGTTCACGTATGGATAAGAATAGAAAGAAAGGATTTTTCTTACGGTTTTTTAATAGGTTTTCAACAAGTAAGCCCCCAGTGGAAGTTAATTAGTAAATTAAATAAAACAAATGAAAAATGCCCAGGTTATGCCTGGGTATTTATTTTATTAGTCCCCGGGGATTGAACGGAAAAAAAAATAATGGTAAAATCTATCAACAGTATATATCAGTTTCATTAAAATTTATGCACTATGAAGGGAGACATGGTTTTAATCATGGCAAAAACCAAATTCTATGCTGTTAAGGTTGGCAGAAATACAGGTATATATAAGACGTGGGCCGAATGTCAAAAGCAAGTCACCGGATTCCCAGGGGCATTATTTAAGAGCTTTGCAACTGAGGATGAGGCCGAAGAATATATTAATTCCGTTTCTTCTGTCAATTCGTCTGTCAATCATGTACATAATAAACAAGCAAATAATCACTATGACATATATGTGGATGGCAGCTATTTTAATAAAAAATATAGCTGGGCTTTTGTTGTATATGATGGGCCAAAGGTCATACATCAGGACAGTGGCATTGGAGATAACATAGAGGCTGCCGCAATTCATAACGTTGCCGGCGAATTAGAAGCAACGGTTCAAGCTGTCCGGTGGGCGGAAACACAGGCTGTTGAATCAATTACTATTCACCATGATTATATAGGTATTTCGGAATGGGCTACCGGTAAGTGGAAAACCAATAATAAAATAACCCAGGCTTACGCTAGCTTTATACGGTCATATTTAACTTGGGTGACATTTAGCAAGGTAGCTGGTCATTCAGGCATCGAAGGCAATGAGCTGGCAGACAAGCTCGCCGGAGAAGTATTAAGAGAGCGTGTTTCAAAAAACACGCAACCTTAATTTAAAGAGGCTGGTTCAAAATGTTCAGATGCAACGTTCTGATTTGATCGCTTTCACAATATAGATTGTACGACTCGCGACGAGCGTTTGAGTGAAGGCGTACAAGGGAGTACGTTGAGCGAAAAAGTAGGAGCAACGACGCAGATGGGCGTTTTGAAACAGACTCTAAGAAGGTTATAGAAATAACTGAAATATCTTATAATACGGGTATAACCAATTGGAGTGATAATATGTCCTGGGTGTTAAAGCAAAAATTGCAGCAAATTCTTCAGCGTGAGCAAGATTCAATAATTTTTTCGCCAGGCTCCCGTCAAGGTTTTGCTCTGGTTTATCCTAACACATATCACGTAGGCATGTCTAATTTGGGATATCATATTATTTATAAATGTATTAATGATCGGGGTGATACTGCTTGCGAGCGCTTATTCCTGCCTGACAAAAAAGATATGGAGGAATACATTCGCACTAATACCCCTCTTATGACTATTGAAACACAAAGGGCCTTATATGAATTTTCTTTGATAGGTTTCGCTGTTTCTTTTGAAATGGACTATTTCAATATTTTAAACATCTTATTTTGGGGAAAAGTTCCGCTGTTAGCTTCTGAGCGCACTGATACTGATCCGATAGTCATTATCGGCGGTCCGTGCGCAACATTTAACCCGGAACCACTGGCTGATTTTGTTGATGTATGTATTATTGGTGAAGGAGAAGAAGTAATCAACGAGTTGCTGGATGTTTATTACCAGTCGTTGAAACAAGGATTATCGCGGCAGGAAATATTAATAAAATTTAGTCAGCTTGAAGGGGTTTATGTGCCGCGCTTTTACGAACCGGTATATAATAAGGATGGGGTTATAAAAGAAATAAAAAATATGGATGGCGTACCCAATTTTATCAGCCGTCGTTGGATTAAGGATCTGGATACGTATCCGGCACACATGGCAATTGTTACAGCAGACACTGAATTTAAAGATATGTTTTTAATTGAAGTTGCCCGAGGCTGCGGCCGACACTGCCGCTTTTGTATGGCCGGTTTTTGTTTTCGTCGTCCAAGAACAAGGTCGTTAGAGAAAGTTGCCGAGGCAGTAGTTAAGGGTAAACAATATCGCAATAAGGTTGGGCTTGTTGGAGCGGCTATTTCCGATTATCCGGAAATTGACCGCCTATGTGATTTGATTCTGGAGCAGGGAATGGGAATGTCAGTGGCTTCATTACGCGCAGATTCACTGACTGAGAAATTGGTAAAAGCTTTGGCTCTCAGCCAGCATAGAACAATTACTCTGGCTCCTGAAGCAGCCAGTGACCGGATGCGCCGGGTAATTAATAAAGGTATTACTGATGATAATATTTATAATGCGGTAGCAATGGCTATTATGGCAGGTATACCAAATGTCAGACTATATATTATGATTGGCCTTCCTTTCGAAACCGACGACGATATTGCAGCTATAATTACTATGGCGGAAGATATTAAGCGATACATGGAAAACTTGGGGAGTAAAGGCAAGCTTTCATTAAGCATTAATCCTTTTATTCCCAAGCCGTTTACTCCTTTCCAGTGGATGCCTATGGCGAAGGTGTCGGATGTAGAATCAAAGCTGAGAACTATAAGCGCAGCTTTTAGACAGAATAAAGGTATTGATATACTAGTCGAATCTTCTAAGGAAGCATATATTCAGGCAATATTGGCAAGGGGTGACCGCAGACTGGGCAAAGCGTTATTGACTGCCCAAAGATTAGGAGGAAGTAAAGCTTTTAAACAAGGAATGAAAGAGGCAATGCTGACGGAAGATTTTTACTTATATCGCCAACGTAATGAAAGCACAGAAGTTTTGCCATGGAAGCACATAGATATCGGTGTTCGTGAAGACTACCTCAGGGATGAGTTTCATAATGCTAAAACGGAAAGATATACTTCGCCGTGTATAGCAAATTGCACGCGTTGTGGTGTATGCAACAATGAGTAAAAGGAGGCACTATGGAATTTACTTTAAAACATAATGCAAATGGTGTGTGGTATGGTACTTTTTCTCATTTTGACCAGTTGGCTGTCAGGCATGGTATATCCAGCCGGCTTGGTGGAATTAGTGACTTACCGTTTGCTTCATTAAATCTGGGCTTGCATACAGGCGATGAAGCCGAACGGGTGATAATCAACCGTCAACGGTTTTGCAAAGCTTTAGATATTGATGCACTTAGAGTAGTGAATGCCGAACAGACTCATGGTGATAGGGTGGCAATCATTACTGAGGGAGATGCAGGTAAAGGAGCTACGAATTATCAGGAAGCAATACGCGGTACTGACGCTCTGATTACAAATATACCTGGAATACCACTAATGCTTTTTTATGCCGATTGTGTGCCTGTATTGATTTTCGATCCGGTGAGCCGTGTTGTGGCAGCAATCCATGCCGGGTGGAAAGGCACCGTAGCTAAGATTGCCCAGAAAACAGTTTTTGCAATGCAGACAAATTTTGGAACGAAACCGGAGGATTGTCTGGTAGGTATTGGACCGTCAATAGGACCGTGCTGCTATGAGGTCGATGAAGTAGTAATAGGTCAATTAAAGCAGCAATTTTCAGGCTGGGAGATGTTGGCTAAACCCCAGGGTGAACGCTGGCGTTTAAATTTATGGCAGGCAAATCGAATACAGTTAGAGGAAATCGGTGTAGTTGCCGCCAATATCGTTGTGAGTGGAATATGTACAGCATGTAACACAGAATTGTTTTTCTCATACCGGACGGAAAAGGGGCATACCGGTCGTATCGGTGCGGTTATTACCTTATAGCTTTATGCGGAAAAACCGATTAACCGCCAAGAACGCCAAGGTCGCCAAGAAAAGATTAAGAAAACATTGGATTTTTTTATGAATGCTTAGGAACATTAGCCGCTAGTAAGATAATATTTTTTCTGTTAAAGCAGAACTTCCTTAAAGGGTTACAAGAAATTCCTTGGCGTCCTTGGCGGTTAAACCGTTCCTTAAAGCTTGCTAATTGCCACAAGGATTTTTTTATTGCAGCTTTCTTAAAAGAACGCTATAATGATAAATAAAACGTCGGATTTTTGACACTGGCAAAGATGCTAATACTCTGTTAATTGAGCAAGGCATCTTTTTGGTTTTTAGGGAGGTATTTAACATAGACAGTTTAATTACAACTATTAGAGAAATACTCAGAGATAGAAAGCAAAAAATTGAACCGGCGATGATTGAATGTCTGATTGAGCTCTATTATCAACAGGGGGCGCGTTTGCAGGCTGTACTTGATACAGTCAGTGAAGCAATCTGTATAATTGACGACAACGACCAGGTAGTGGCGTGGAATGGGCGGGCAGAACAACTTTATGGAATTTCTGCAGCTCAGATTATAGGCGAACCAATTGAACGATTCTTCTCAAACCTTTTATTGACTAAAGTCATGAAAGAGCGGCAGGAGGTCATAGAAAAATATCATAAACCTTGTTCAGGCACTCATGTATTAATTAACGCCAAACCGATTCGCCTGACAGATAAGGTAATAGGCGGAATATGTGCTGAGCGTGATATTACGGAAATGGTTCAGTTACATCAAAAACTTTCGGAGACTAATCTGGAAGTGCAGTCGTTGAAACAAGAAATTGATAAAATACAATTTCAGACTGATTGTTTTTCAAGTATTTGTGGCCATAGCAGATCCATTGTTGAGGCGGTAAACATGGCGCGAAAAATAGCTGCCACTAATGTTCCCATTCTTCTTCGGGGTGAAAGCGGCAGCGGCAAGGAGGTTTTTTCCCGGGCTATACATAAAGCCAGTCAGCGTTCAGGATTGTTTATGGCCATCAATTGCGGGGCAATTCCGGTCACGTTATTTGAAAGCGAATTATTTGGCTATCAGCCGGGAGCTTTTACCGGGGCGGACCGCAAAGGTAAAGCCGGATTGTTTGAAAAGGCTCATGGGGGTACGTTGTTTTTGGATGAAGTTGGCGAATTACCCAAAGAAATGCAGGTTAAATTATTGAGAGTATTACAGGAAAAATGCTTTTACAGGATAGGAGGAGACAAGCCGGTAAACGTAGATGTCCGAATTATCGCCGCCACTCATCGTGATTTGGAAAAAATGATTGATCAAGGGGAATTTCGTGACGACTTATACTACCGGCTAAATGTAGTATCCATGAATTTGCCCTCTTTAAGGGAGCGGCCGGAGGATATCCCAGAACTTGTACATAAAGGTTTGCAGCATTTCGGCATAATTCATAACAAGGAAATTACCAAAGTAGACCCTGCGGTAATGGCTGCCTTTTTAGAATATAACTGGCCCGGAAATGTACGAGAGTTGTATAATGTGCTTGAGCGGCTGGTGATATTGACTGAAAGTGAATTTTTAGGTATTGATGATTTGCCGGCAAATTTTCATTGCGTTAAAATGTATGCAAAAAATAAGCTGCAAGCTTCAGCGGCGATTGACTTGCCGTCAGCAACAAATGCCATGGAACGGGAATTAATTAAACAGGTATTGCAGGAAAAAAACTATAATAAGGCAGCAACGGCAAAAAAGCTGGGTATTCCACGCAGTACCTTGTACTATAAAATGCAGCAACTGGGATTGGACCGTCGAGAATATGACAGTCTGTGTCAAAAAATTGACGGAATTAGATAAGGGAGAATCATCTTAAAATAGAATTAAAACCTTTCCGGGAGCAATTTAATTGCTCTTTTTTTATTGGCATGAATATTGCAAATAAAATTTGCAGGAGGCGTATGACATGAGAATTACCAACCATCCTATTTTGAATTTTCCAGTTAAGGAAAAAGTGGTATTTTCTTTTAACGGTCAGGAACTGAATGGTTTTGCCGGGGAGCCAATCATCGCGGCATTGCATGCGGCAGGTGTCAGGGTTTTGCGGCATAGTCAGCGTTATCATCGGCCACGCGGTTTATTTTGCGCTATTGGCAATTGTTCTTCTTGCTTAATGATAGTCAATGGTATTCCAAACGTACGGGTATGCGTGGAACCTCTTCAGGCCGGAATGAACGTTCAGACCCAGGAAGGCAGAGGAAAAGTAATATGATTAATACGGAGATCGCAATTATCGGAGCAGGACCGGCAGGATTATCAGCAGCAATTCATGCCGCTGGAGAAGGAGCCAGAGTTTTATTATTGGAGCGTTCAGATTATCTTGGTGGACAGTTAATCAAGCAAACTCATAAGTTCTTCGGCTCTAAAGAGGAGCATGCCGGAGAAAGAGGCATCGATATTGCCAGAATCCTGGTTGATGCCGTAGACGCAACTGCGGAAATTACGGTATGGAAAAATGCCGCGGTTTTAGGATATTATCCTGATGGAGTTTTGACCATTCAGCATAATGGACAGTTTCGTACAGTAAAGTCGCGAAAAGTTATTGTGGCTACAGGTGCAGCCGAAAAATCGCTGGCTTTTCCTAATAACGATCTGCCAGGCATCTATGGCGCTGGTGCAGTACAAACGTTGATGAATTTGTACGGGGTTTTGCCAGGCAGCAGGATGATGATGGTAGGGGCAGGTAATATTGGCGTGATTGTAGCTTATCAGCTCTTGCAGGCAGGAGTGGAAGTAGCAGCTATTATTGAAGCAGCGCCGCAAATCGGTGGCTATTGGGTACATGCCGCCAAAGTGCAACGCTGTGGCGTGCCAATTTATACTTCCCATACTATAAAACGCGCTTATGGCACTAATTCTTTGGAGGGCGTTACTATTTGGCAGTTAGATTCAGACAGGCAGCCTATATCAGGGACTGAAAAGGACATTGCCATAGATGGTCTATGCCTGGCGGTTGGTTTAACACCTCTAACCGAATTGCTATGGCAGGCAGGCTGTAAGATGGAATATGTACCCGAATTAGGCGGCTATGTTCCCTGGCGTTCTGAAAGCTTGCTGACAACCCACCGTGATATTTATATAGCCGGTGATGTCGCCGGAGTAGAAGAAGCATCAATTGCTATGGTTGAAGGTAAAATTGCGGGTCTGTCTGCTGCTTTCAGCATAGGTCATCAGGGTGAAAATTTCGTCCGGGATTATCATGCTGCTAAAAAGCAGCTCAAAGCGTTGCGGTCAGGACCTATCAGCGCCAAGATTTGCGCCGGACTGTGTAAAGTAATTCTGCAGGAGGTGGTTTGATGCTTGCACAGACAGGTATGACGACAATGGAAGATTTAATTGCTGTATTGCCGTCTGAAGACAGGCTGCATAAGGGACCGGTAGCCATATTTGAGTGTTTTCAAAAAATTCCCTGTAACCCTTGCGCTGAGGCTTGTCCACAGGGGGTAATAAGTTTTCCGGATGACATTAACGAATGTCCTATACTTGACAGTAAGCGCTGTAACGGTTGTGGGGTATGTTTGTCTCACTGTCCGGGATTATCAATATTTATTGTTGATTATACTTATAGTCCGCATGAAGCATTACTGAAAATTCCTTATGAATTTTCACCTGTGCCTGAGACCGGCACAGTTGTTGCAGCAATAGACCGTACAGGGGCAGAAGCAGGTGTGGCCCATGTGATTCGCGTCCAGCAAAATTCAAATAAAACATGCATCTTATGGCTCGTAGTGCCTAAAGAAATGGCAATGAGGGTACGTAATATTCGTGAGAGGAAGCAGGCCAATGAGTGATACTATTATTGTTTGCCGTTGCGAGGATATTACATTAAACGAAATTCGCGATCTAATTGCCGCAGGCGATCATTCCATTGAGGAGATCAAACGTTCTTGCCGGTGCGGCATGGGGCCATGCCAGGGCAAGACTTGTATTCCACTGATTACTCAGGAAGTTGCCCAAGCGACCGGTAAGCCTGTTGGGCAAGTTGTTCTGCCTACATTTCGTCCGCCGACGGCACCAATTAAACTGGGGGTGTTGGCGGGAGGTAACAATGATGATTAATTCTGCTGATATTGTGGTGATTGGCGGCGGGGTAATTGGTTGTTCTATTGCTTATAACCTGGCGAAATTGGGAGCAGGAAAAGTTGTACTGCTGGAACGGCAATACTTGGCCAGCGGTGCTACCGGACGTTGTGGCGCCGGAGTGCGCATGCAATGGGGAACAAAGACAAACTGCCTGCTATCCCGGGACAGTATACGGATACTTGAGCATTTACCGGAATTATTGGCGGTGGATGTGGACATTGAATTTAAACAAGGCGGTTACTTGTTACTGGCATATACCGATAAAATGACTAACCAGTTTAAAAAAAATTTGGCACTGCAAAATTCACTAGATATTCCTTCCCGTTGGATAACGCCGGAGGAAGCGACAGAATTGGTACCATATTTAAATACCGAAGGCCTGCTGGGCGCAACATTTTGCGCCAAAGACGGGCATTGCAATCCGTTTAAAGTAACATCCGCCTATGCCCAGGCCGCCCGGCGGCTCGGTGTGGAAATTCAAACATATACTGAGGTTAGAAATATTTTAACAGAGAAGGGTAAAGTTACCGCTGTTCGTACTACTCAGGGAGATATTTATACCAAGGTGGTTATCGTAGCCGCCGGCGGGCATAGCAAGCTGATCGGTCGCATGATAGGCGTAGAATTGCCGATTTATCCTGAGCGTCACGAAATATTGGTTACCGAGCCTGTTGAACCTATGCAGGGACCGATGGTAATGAGTTTTCATCACAACCTTTATTGCCAACAAAGTCCTCATGGCAGTTTCATTATGGGTATCGGGCATCCAGATGAGCCGGAAAGTTTTAATACAAAATCCAGTTGGCAGTTTTTATGTGAAATGGCTGAACGGGTCGTAGGGCTTTTGCCGCCTCTCGCCGGAATAAATGTTATCAGACAGTGGGCCGGTTTGTACGATATGTCGCCTGACAGACAGCCAATACTTGGCAAAACAGGCGAGATAGAAGGTTTCTATACCGCGGTTGGTTTTAGCGGTCATGGTTTTATGATTGCGCCGGTTACCGGACAGGTTGTAGCCGAGATGGTATTGGGCAAGCCTACGGCTTTGCCGGTACATATGTTTAATCCTGGTCGTTTTGAGCGGGGAGAGCTGTTTATTGAGCCTTCTGTAGTATAAATTTCAGACAATAATAAGGGGGAAAAATTATGTTAATAGAATTTTTCAATGAGGCTTTTACTAATTTTACTTTACCGGAAAACAAAGCCGCTATGGAAGCGGCGTTGTCACTTATTGCTGCCCAGAAAGGCCAATATTATCCACTGGTAATCGGTGGAGAGAAACTTGACACACAGGCCCGTATTTCCTCAATCAATCCCTCAAATATCCAGGAAGTTGTTGGCACAGTGGCCGCAGCAAATACTGATTTGGCGGAAAAAGCCATACAAGCTGCGTTAGAGGCTTTTGACAGCTGGCAATATGTTGACCCTGCCGAGCGGGCGCGGTATTTATTTAAAGCTTCGGCTGTCATGAGACGCCGCAAATTTGAATTTTCCGCCTGGCTGGTGGAAGAAGCGGGAAAAACATGGCCCGAGGCTGATGCGGATACCGCTGAAGCTATTGATTTTATGGAATACTATGGGCGGCAAATGCTGCGGTATGCTGAAGGAATGCCGGTAGTAATTTTACCTGGTGAACAAAATGAATGCCGGTATATTCCATTAGGTGTTGGGGTTATTATTCCTCCCTGGAATTTTCCCTTGGCCATTCTTACCGGTATGGTTGCGGCCGCTATAGTAAGTGGAAATACAGTGGTAATGAAACCAGCCAGTGCCACACCGGTTATTGCCGCAAAGTTAATGTCCTTATGGGAAGAAGTAGGATTGCCGGCCGGCGTTGTCAACTATTTACCAGGCAGCGGTGGTGTTATAGGAGATTTTCTCGTAGCGCATCCGAAAATACGGTTTATTAATTTTACCGGTTCAAGGGATGTTGGCCTAAGGATAAATAAACTAGCCGCTGAGATTGCTCCAGGACAAAAGTGGATAAAAAGAGTTATTGCCGAAATGGGTGGTAAAGACGCCATTATTGTAGATAGCGAAGCCGATTTGGATGAAGCGGCTAACGCCATTGTTGCTTCTGCCTTCGGTTTCCAGGGACAAAAATGTTCGGCGTGTTCAAGGGCTATTGTAGTCAAGGATGTTTATGAGGAAATTGTGGCCAAAGTTGCGGAAAAAGCCAAAAAACTTAAGGTTGGCCCGGCTGGCGACTGCGGTATGAATATGGGGCCGGTAATTGATGATAGTGCTTATAATAAGATAATGGAATATATAGAGATCGGCAAAAAAGAAGGCCGGTTGATTGCAGGCGGCGACAAGGCCGGCGATAATGGATACTTTATTCAGGCAACGGTGTTTGCTGATGTTTCTCCAAAAGCCCGTATTGCCCAGGAGGAAATCTTCGGTCCTGTTGTAGCTATTACTCCGGCTGATGATTTTGACCATGCACTGGCAATAGCGAATGATACTGAATATGGGTTAACCGGGGCCGTGTTTTCCCGGAGCCGCGGTAAATTGGAACAAGCCCGGCGGAAGTTCCATGTAGGCAATTTGTACTTTAATCGTAAATGTACCGGAGCACTGGTAGGCGTACATCCTTTTGGCGGCTTCAATATGTCAGGTACTGACTCTAAAGCCGGCGGCGCCGATTATTTACTACTGTTCATGCAGGCTAAGTCAATCTCAGAAAAACTATAAAAAATGAAGTGGCTTATGTCATTCCCGCAAAGTACTGGCATAAGCTATTTTGTTTTTATATTGAAGAACTCATAATTTTTGCAAAATAAGAAATTATATTCACAAAATTCGCTTATACCACTTGTCCATATAACAAAGCCATAGTATAATAAAAAAACAATATAATACAAAACTTTTACTAGCAATGGAGCTTTTTGTAAAGTGTAATTTATATATAACTTTATGAGAGCTTTTTTTTTGTATTTTGTATATTGTTTTTTGTGATTATCAGGTTCATCCAAAGTATCGTATGGAGGAGGTGAACATGTTTATAATACGGATTTATCCTTTTTGACTACACGTATTTATTTTGAGGAGGGTAAGGCATGTCAAAAAAAATGGTTGTTAAAATGTTTGGTTTATTGATGATTTTTAGTCTGCTGGCCGGGTTGTTAGCTGGATGTGGGAGTAGTGCCAGTAAGGACATTAAAATCGGAGTAGTTGATGAATTGACTGGTAATACCGCATCCTTTGGCACTGCAGCCGCTAACGGCGCCAAGTTGGCTTTTAAGGAAATAAACGCTAAAGGTGGCGTTCTTGGCAAGCAAATTCAAATAGTTGTTGCTGATAATAAAGGTGAGCCTTCCGAATCGGCTAATGCTATGACTAAAGTAATAACCCAGGATAAAGTTGTTGCTGTTACTGGTTTTACCACCAGTTCCAACGGTATTGCCGCTTCTACTGTAGCTGAAGCCAATCAAATTCCATTTGTAGCTGCTGCCACTACTAATCCCAAGGTAACCGTTGATGAAAAAACCGGCAAAGTGAAACCGTATACATTCCGCGTGTGTTTTATCGATCCTTTCCAGGGCACAGTAGGGGCAAACTTCGCGCTTAATACCCTGAAAGCTAAAAAAGTAGCAATTATGGTTGATAATTCCAGCGATTACAGCAAAGGATTAGCGCAGTTCTTTAAAGATGCATTTACCAAAGGCGGCGGTGAAATAGTCGCCGAAGAAGCATACTTACAGAAAGACCAGGATTTCAAAACAATTTTAACTAAGATTAAAGCTTTGAATCCTGATATGATCTATCTTCCTGGTTATTATGAAGAAGTCGGTAAGATTGTCAAGCAGGCCCGTGAGCTTGATATAAACGTACCGTTTGTTGGCGGAGACGGCTGGGATTCCCCCAAACTGCCTGAAATTGCCGGCGCGGCCGCGTTGAATAATACTTTCTTTACAAACCATTATTCTGTAGAAGATACCAGTCCACAGTCTAAAGCCTTTGTTGACGCATATAAGAATGAATATGGCCAGGTTCCTGATGCTATGGCTGTACTTGGCTATGACGCTGCATACGTTCTGGTTGACGCTATTAAGCGGGCTAACAGCACTGAACCTGCTAAGATCCGTGAAGCTCTGGCAGCAACGAAAGGCTTCAAAGGCGCTGCCGGTGAACTTACTCTTAATGAGACCCATGACGCTGTTAAAGGTGCAGTAATTATTGAATTTAAAGATGGTAAACAAACTTATAAAGGAACAGTAAATCCGTAATTTGATAGTGAAAACCGTCTGCCAAAAGCAGACGGTTTAGTTTTTCTTAATGAATTTCAATATATTTTTGTGTGATAGGATACACTATTAGAGGAAAATTATGTTTAATAGCGAACAATGAATATGATGGAGGGATTTCTATGTCTATTAAACTAAATTTAACCAGGGTAATAGAAAATATCAATACAGCTGTAACCAATAGAAATCCACAATTAAATATCTCAGCAAATGTTAAATTAGTGGCGGTGACAAAAAATCATACCGTAACAGCTATTCGTGAAGCAATTGCGGCAGGAGCGGCAGCAATTGGCGAAAATCGTGTTCAGGAAGCGCTTGGCAAATATCAGGAAATGAACGACTGCAAGGTGGAGTGGCATTTAATTGGTCATTTACAGACAAATAAGGTCCGTCAGGCGGTACCTATATTCGATTTAATTCATTCTGTTGACAGTGAACATCTGGCAGTTGAAATAAACCGTATTGCCGGTAAAATCGGCAAACGGCAGGATGTACTAATTCAGGTTAATGTCGCTGATGAAGACAGCAAATTTGGTATATCACCGCAAACAATTATATCATTGGGACGATTTATCAGCGATTTGGAACATGTAAGATTATGTGGACTTATGACAATTGCTCCATTTTTTGAAGAACCCGAATCTGCCCGTCCGGTGTTTAAGGAATTATTCCAGTTATTCATGAATTTGAAATCATGTAATTTGGCTAATACTAATTTGCAATGGTTATCAATGGGTATGACTAACGATTATATAATAGCGGTTGAAGAAGGGGCTAATCTAGTGCGGGTTGGTACCGGAATATTTGGCGCACGGCAATATTAAGAGGAGGTAAGCAAAATGAAATTTATGGAGAAAGTCTGGGGAAGTTTAGGATTCGTTGAGCAGGTTGATGTTGATATGGAAGAGGAACGTCCTAAAGTTGAAGAACCGGTAGAATCTAAAACTAAGAAAGGCAATGCAGCCAACAGCAATGTGGTAAATCTGCCTACTGCCCAAAAGCAGATAAAAGTAATGGTAGTAGAACCATTTTCTTTTGATGATGCCCAGCATGTTGCAGATCATCTCAAAAATCAAAAACCTGTTGTGGTTAATTTTGAGAATACTGACAAAGAAGTTGCCAAACGAATGATTGATTTTGTCAGCGGTACTACCTATGCTCTTGGTGGAAGTATTCAAAAAATCGGCAATAATATCTTTTTATGTGCACCAAATAATGTTGATGTCGCTTACAGCGCTCATGACGAAGGTATGGACAAAGCTTTTATGCCATGGGCTAACAAGTAGTATCTGGTATACAGGAGGAACTATGTTACAGGACAAAAAAATTGGTTTTATTGGCGGCGGGGCTATGGCTGAAGCATTAATCCGCGGTATGTTAAAAGCCGAACTAGTATCGGCAGGTCAGATTACTATTAACGATGTTTCCAATGAACGCCTTAGCTATTTGAAGAGTACTTATGATATGAACATATCATTGGACAGTCAGGACATAGCCAGTAGAGCTGACATCTTGTTTTTAACAGTAAAACCACAAATTCTAAATAATGTATTAGATACGATCGCTCCTGTGGTAGCCAAGACAACTATTGTTATTTCTGTAGCAGCAGGGGCTAAGATTTTAACACTGCAAAGCAAAATGCCAGGAGTGCCAATTGTGAGAGTAATGCCTAATACTCCTGTAGCCGTTGGTGAGGGTATGTCGGCCATTGCCTTGGGTAAATATGCGGGGGCCGGGACCGGTGAAGTGGCGGCGGCTATTTTTTCCTCCGTTGGCAGAGTAGTAACAGTCGACGAGAGTTCTATGGATGCCGTGACAGGTCTGTCAGGCAGCGGACCTGCTTATGTATTTGTACTAATTGACGCATTGGCGGATGCTGGTGTTCGTGTGGGATTTTCCCGTCAAAATGCATTGCTCCTTGCGGCCCAGACCTTGTTAGGTTCTGCAAAAATGGTGCTGGAAACAGGGGAACATCCGGCTAAACTTCGTGATATGGTGACATCACCTGGAGGTACCTCGATTGCAGGTGTGCACATGTTGGAACAAAAAGGGGTAAGAGCGGCTTTAATTGACGCAGTAATGGTTGCTACTCACCGTTCACAGGAAATGGGGAAAAAGGATAAATGAGTGAACGGGATAAAATTTTACGTTACTACCGTGCAAGCGGTGATGACGAGCTAGCTGCAAAGCTGTTAGATTTAGCTGAAGGCGTGTTACGAAACCGCAAGTACAAAGTAAGCGAGTTTCTTGATCCTCACGGCTACAGCATTGCGGAAACAATTGGTGTTCATTACGAGCGTCTTGCGCTTGCGGCAGACGGTGGTTTTGCAGGAGCCGAGAGGGTTAAGGCGGCATTTATTGATAAAGATTTTTTAGGAAAGGCTGACTTTGGATTAACCGCGTTGTCAATAACCTGGGATGCACGTTATTATCGGTTATCGCATCGGGACGTGCTTGGAGCACTAATAGGCCTGGGAATTAAACGTGAAGTTATTGGCGACATAATTATGAACAGCCAAGGGTGTCAGCTTGTATTGGATAAATCTATTGCTGTTTTTGTGGCACAACATTTGACTGCAGTTGGTGCTGCACCTATTAACGTATCACAAATTGCTTTGTCAGATATTGCGCCGCGTGAGGAAAAAATTAAGGAGATTAAGACTACTGTTGCTTCACTGAGGCTAGATGTTATAGCTGCTGCCGGATTTGGTGTTTCGCGTACCAGAATGACTGAAGAGATTGCTGCAGATAAAGTGAAGGTCAATTGGCAGGAAGCCAAAAGCAGTGCACAGTCTATAAAGGCCGGAGATATTATTTCCATGCGGGGGCGTGGCAGGGTAGAAGTATGCGAAATCCTTGGGCTAACGAAAAAAGGGCGGACAAGCGTTATATTGAAGCGGTTTATGTGATATTTGGGAGGAGAAGGTAATGTTAACACCGTTGGATATTCATAATAAAGAGTTTAAGAGAAGTTTTCGCGGTTACAACGAGGAAGAGGTCGACGAGTTCTTGGACAGGGTTATCAAAGATTATGAGCAATTATATCGCGAAAATATTGATTTGAAAGAAAATCTGGATCGGCTCAACAGTAAACTTGAGCATTATCAGCATATGGAGAATACTTTACATAATACATTGGTGATTGCTCAAGAAACAGCGGAAGAGGTTAAGCTAAACGCGAAAAAAGAAACTGAGTTGATTCTTAAAGAGTCGGAAATACGGGCACAAAAAATGGTAGAGGAAGCAATGGGTAAGGTCCGTCGTATGACAAGCGAATACGAGGAAATGCAAAAGCAGGCCCAGATTTATCGCACACGCATGCAAACTTTTTTGCAGGCCCAGTTGGAAATGTTGAAATCGGCGGAAGAGGACGATAATTAATTTTGGAAATTACCGGATTTGACAAACTGGATATCAAAGAATTACCTGACGGTATTTCCGTGAAAGTTCGTATTCAGCCGCGCGCCAGCCGGAATACAGTTGCCGGCATTACCGATGACAGCCTAAAGCTGTGTTTGACAGCGCCACCGGTCGATGGAGAGGCTAATGAAGCGTGCATTAATTTTTTGGCCCAGTTGTGTGGTGTAGCGAAGAAACAAGTTGGTATTATTTCCGGTCATAAAAACCGTAACAAAATTGTAAAAATTGCCGGCATTGATAAAAAGAAGCTGTTAGCGGTTTTTACTAATAATTAACGAGAAAAATTTGACTAATTTTTCTTAATTTTGTATAATACCTTTAGTCATGTCATGAGGGTGGTACTACGGGAGCACAACCTCTTCTCGTCCCTTGGGGATGTGAGGGGTTTTATTTTTTGGAGGTGTAATTTTGGATTATAGCAAAACACTTAATTTGCCGGAAACTGAATTTCCAATGCGTGCTAACTTGCCGGAACGTGAGCCGCAAATGCTTGAATATTGGAAGAATAATAAGATATATGAGAAAAAAAATGCCAGGGCGCAAGGCAAGCCTAAGTTTGTACTGCATGACGGACCGCCTTATGCAAATGGGAGTATTCACATTGGTACGGCTCTTAACAAAATTTTAAAAGACATTATTATTAAATACAAATCACTACGTGGATTTGATGCTCCCTATGTACCAGGATGGGATACCCATGGACTGCCGATTGAGCATGCAGCGATTAAAATTCTCGGTTTAAACAGGCACGAGCTTAATCCGTTGGATTTAAGGCGTGAATGTAAGCAATATGCATTAAAATGCCTTGATATGCAGCGGGAGGATTTCAAACGTCTCGGTGTCAGCGGCGATTGGGAAAACCCATATGTTACTCTTTACCCCGAATACGAAGCCAAGCAAATTGAAGTATTTGGCGAAATGGCTAAAAAAGGTTATATTTATAAAGGACTAAAATCGGTTTATTGGTGTACTTCCTGTGAAACTGCGCTGGCTGAAGCGGAAATAGAATATGCGGAAAAGAAATCCCATAGTATTTATGTTAAATTTCCGTTAGTGGATGATAAAGGCAATTTGCCAGTTGGGGTAGATTATCAGGGAGTATATGCCGTAATCTGGACAACCACCCCATGGACAATGCCTGCTAACGTTGCTATTGCCATACATCCTGAGTTCGAATACGCCTGGGTTGAATCCAAGGGTGAAATTTACCTTTTAGCGGTGGAGCTTATTCCGGCAGTGGCCAAAGATAATGGTCTGGAAAATTATACTATTTTGTCAACTATGAAGGGTGCGGCTTTAAACGGAATGGTATTTTCCCATCCCTTCTTTGAGCGTCAGTCACCAATTGTACTGGCCGACTATGTAACCCTTGAGCAAGGTACCGGCTGTGTACATACCGCTCCAGGGCATGGCCAGGAAGACTTTGAAACAGGCATGAAATACGGGTTACCGATAATTAATCCTGTAGATCAAGCCGGACGTTTTACGGCTGAGGGTGGCAAGTTCCAGGGATTGCTGGTTCATGACGCGAATGTGCCGGTAATTAAAGAATTAGCTGAGCGCGGTATGTTATTAGGCAAGGGTTCACTTAAGCATCAGTATGCCCATTGTTGGCGGTGTAAAAATCCTATTATTTATCGGGCAACCGAGCAGTGGTTTGCCTCAGTGGATGGATTTCGGGATGAAGCTCTTAAAGCTATCAAAGATGTACAGTGGATACCGGCCTGGGGTGAGGATCGTATTCACAACATGGTAGCAGATCGCCATGATTGGTGTATTTCACGTCAACGTGTATGGGGTGTGCCAATTCCTATTTTTTATTGCGGTCAGTGTAATGAGCATATAATTAATGATGTTACAATTGCAGCTGTTAAAGAATTATTTGAAAAAGAGGGTTCTGATGCATGGTGGGCAAAAACGGTTGCCGAAATACTGCCTGCAGGGTTTACTTGCCCGCATTGTGGTCATAATACTTTCCGTAAGGAAAGTGATATTATGGATGTATGGTTTGACAGCGGTTCCAGTCATGCTTCAGTTTTGCGACAACGAGCTGAGCTAACATGGCCGGCGGATCTGTATCTGGAAGGCAGTGATCAGCATAGAGGTTGGTTTCAGTCTTCACTGCTAACTTCGGTGGCAACGCGTGGTCGCGCGCCCTATAATACGGTGTTGACTCATGGATTTGTTGTTGACGGTGAAGGGCGCAAAATGTCCAAGTCTGTTGGCAACGTTATTTATCCTCAGGAAGTAAATAAGAAGTATGGGGCCGATATTCTGCGCTTATGGGTGGCTTCTGCCGATTATAAGGCTGATATTCGTATTTCTAACGATATATTAAAACAGATGTCGGAAGTATATCGCAAAATACGTAATACTTTCCGTTACATCTTAGGCAATATCAGTGATTTTAACCCTGATACAGACAAAGTTAACTATGCGGATCTCTTAGAGATTGATCGTTGGGCGCTTTTAAGATTAGAGCAAGTCCGCGAGCGGGTTACCAAGGCGTATGAAGATTATGAATTTCATTTGCTGTATCATACAATCCATAATTTTTGTGCCGT
>JAEYSJ010000143.1 GCA_023434855.1 Bacillota bacterium
CCATTATCGTGTTCACGAAGACAGGTGCAGGCGGTACTGAGAAGGTCTGGTTCTATGATATGAAGGCAGATGGTTTTTCACTGGATGATAAGCGTACCAATTTAGGTCATGAAGGCGATCTTCCCGATATTATTGCCCGTTTTAACAGTCTCGCCGGAGAAGAGAACCGTAAGCCAACCGAGCGGAGCTTTTTAGTGGATAAAGCGGCTATTGCAAAGAATGACTATGATCTCTCTATTAACCGCTATAAGGAAACTGAATATGAAAAGATCGAATATGACGCACCCCAAGTAATTATGACTCACCTGGATGAACTCAGTCTTGAGATAAGCTCCAAGATGGAAGAATTGAGGGGGCTCATCGGTGAGTAAGTGGGAAAAGGTGAGGCTGGGGGATATATTCAAAGTAACTTCAGGTGGAACACCATCAAAAAGTAAACCTGAGTATTATAAAAATGGAAGTATTCAATGGATACGTACAGGGGACTTAAAGAGCAAATATATAACAAAGGCAAGCAATTCGATTACCGAAGAAGCACTAAGGAATAGTTCAGCAAAATTATTTCCCATTGACACCGTTCTTATTGCAATGTATGGTGCTACAATTGGTGCTTGTTCTATTCTTGCTATTGAGGCTACTACTAATCAAGCTTGTGCAGCCTTTTTGCCCAATAAAAGAGTAGATAGCTCTTATTTATACTATTTTTTGTGTAGTAAAAAAAATGAGCTTATAAAATTGAGTGTAGGTGGAGCACAGCCAAACATTTCAGGAACAATTCTTAAAGGTGTCAGTATTCCGGTCCCACCTCTTGAAGTACAAAAGAAAATCGCCCAGACCCTCGATACTGCAGCAGAGCTAATAGCACTTCGTAAAAAACAGAGGGCAGAATTAGACAACCTGATTAAATCGACCTTTTACGAGATGTTTGGTGACCCTGTAACGAATGCGAAGGGATGGGATTATTGTTTAGTAGAAGAAACAATTAAAGTTTTAGAAGCAGGCTGGAGTGTTGAGGGTGTACAAAGAGAAAGAAATAAAGATGAAATTGCAGTATTAAAAGTTAGTGCAGTTACTTCAGGCTATTTTCGAGAAACAGAGTATAAAGTAATAGATAAGAATTTAAAATTAAAAAAATACGTATTCCCACATAAGGGAGACTTATTGTTTAGTAGAGCCAATACAAGGGATCTTGTTGGGGCAACATGCATGGTATTGGAAGACTATCCAGAATTGATTCTTCCAGATAAGTTGTGGAGAATAGAGTTCAATAGTTTATCTAATTTTGTATATATGAAATATATCTTAAGTGACCATACAATAAGAAATAGTTTGTCGAATATTTCAACTGGAACTAGTGGCTCGATGTATAATATTTCTATGGATAAGTTGAAATCCACAAGAATTCCTCTTCCCCCCCTCGCCCTTCAAAACCAATTTGCCGAAATCGTCACCAAAATAGAAGAACAAAAGGCCCTTGTGCAAAAAGCAATTGACGAAAGCCAATATTTATTTGATAGCTTAATGAGCGAATACTTCGAATAACATGAGGTGAATGGATGTCAGCAAATTTTGATTTTTTACAGGGACAAGTTGAATATCAGCTTTTTGCGACTGCGGCGATTGAGGCAGAGCGGGTACTGACTAACTCTCCAGCCATGGCGGCAGTGGGAGCCAGGAAAGCATTGGAGCTTGCCGTAAAATGGGTCTATTCTGCCGATAATACAATATCCATGCCCTATAAGAACAATTTGCAGGCTCTTATTCATGAGCCGAGTTTTCGATTTGCCTTAGATAATAAAACCTGGGGTAAGCTGCCGTATATTATCAAATTGGGTAATTTAGCCGTCCATACCGAAAAGGCTGTCAGTGTTAATGATGCTGCCCTGTCTTTAAGAGGGTTGTTTGAGTTTATTCAGTGGCTGGATTACTGCTATGGTGCAGACTATGCTGAACGTCATTTTGATGAAAATGCCATACCACAGGGGATAACGACGTTAGATGATAGCCTGATAAAGCAAAAGGATTCTGAGATTGAGAAGCTGTTAGCCCAAATTGCCGAAATGAGCGGAACGTTAACTGCTCAAAAAGACCAGCACAAAGAGCAGCGGGAATTTACTCCGGAAGATATTTCCGAGTTCCAAACCCGCAAGCGCTATATTGATGTCGATTTAAAACTGCTCGGCTGGGTATTCGGCGATGATGTTAAAGAAGAAGTACCTCTTGTAGGTATGCCGAACAGTACAGGAACCGGTTTGGCGGATTATGTGCTTTACGGTAAAGACGGGTTGCCGCTGGCAGTAGTGGAAGCCAAGCGCACCTCAAGAGATCCAAAAGTTGGTTCTCATCAAGCCAAGCTGTATGCTGACTGTCTGGAACGGATGACAGGCAGACGTCCTATTTTATTTATGACTAACGGCTTTGAAACAGTGATCTGGGATGATTGCACTTCTCCGCAGCGAAAAGTCAGCGGCATGTTTTCCCGGTCTGATCTGGAAAAACTAATCAGTCGCAGAACACAACGTAAAAATCTAGATGAAGTTAAGATACAAGACAGCATTACTGACCGGTATTATCAAAAAGAAGCCATCCGCGCAGTATGCCAGAATATTGCTACTGGTCATAGAAAATCACTCCTGGTTATGGCAACAGGAACAGGGAAAACCCGTACAGCTTCCAGCCTTACCGATGTATTGTCACGGGGCGGTTATATTACCAATATTCTTTTCTTAGCGGACCGGACGGCATTAGTCACTCAGGCAAAAGATGATTTCAAAACGTATTTGACAGATATGTCGCTCTGTAATTTACTTAATGGCAAAGAAGATAAGAATGCCCGCATCGTTTTTTCTACCTATCCGACCATCCTGAACTCGATTGATACCGCAAAAAATGAAAACGGAAATAGATTGTTTACACCTGCTCATTTTGACCTGATTATTATTGATGAAGCCCACCGGAGTATATTTAAGAAATATCGGGCCATATTTGAGTATTTTGATGCATACCTGGTTGGCTTGACGGCGACACCCAAAACCGAAGTCGACCGCAATACGTATGACTTCTTTGAAATGGAGAGCGGCGTACCAACCTATGCTTATGAATACGATACGGCAGTTGATATTGATAAGGTGCTGGTAACGTATCACAATATTGAGGTGCGTACCAAGTTCCTGGAACAGGGGATTACCTATAATGAGCTTTCAGCGGAAGATAAAGAGCGCTATGAAGAGGATTTTACTGACGAAGATGGCAATCTGCCGGAGTTTATTCCTTCACCGGCGATGAATGCGTTTATTTTTAATCAGCAGACTGTTGATTATGTTATCGAGCATCTGATGGACAAAGGCCAGAAGGTTGCAGGCGGCGATAAGCTGGGGAAAAGTATTATTTTCGCAGCAAACCATAATCATGCCGTGTACATAGAAGAGCGCTTTAATAAATTATATCCGCAATATAAAGGGCAGTTTGCTCAGATTATTGATAATAAAATAACCTATGCGCCCAGTCGAATTGCTGATTTTAAGGTTGTTGATAAATATCCGCAAATTGCGATTTCGGTAGATATGCTGGACACGGGAATTGACGTTCGGGAAATCGTGAATTTAGTGTTTTTTAAACGAGTCCGCTCAAAGACAAAGTTTTGGCAGATGATTGGTCGCGGTACAAGACTTTGTCAGGATTTGTTTGGTCCTTCACAAGATAAGCAATGTTTCTATATTTTCGATTACCTAGGTAACTTTGAGTTTTTCCGGCAGAATAAACAGGGGATAGAGTCTCGTGAAGCGGAGAGCGTTACGGAAGCTATATTCAGTAAAAAAATTAGACTCATTGTGCATTTGCAGCAAGCTGATTTTGTAGCCGATTCCTATCAATGCTGGCGGAATGAGTTAATCAGTGATGCCGTTTTCCAGATTAAAGGGCTAAATTCAGAGCTTGTATCTGTTAAATTGCAATTGGAATACGTGGAGCGTTATAAAAATCAGGATTCCTTTGTTTTTCTAACTGAAAATGATAGATCCAATTTAATCAAATATCTTGCGCCG
>JAEYSJ010000155.1 GCA_023434855.1 Bacillota bacterium
CTTGTTTTGCGAGTTTGGTGGCACAGAATTTAGATTAAACCAAATAATCAATTCAGATTCGAATTATGACATTGAAGTCCAGTATAAGCGGCAAGATGGCAAAGTATTAAACTTAATCATCAACGCCAGCCATTTCAATATGGACGAAGATGCCAACAGCATGGGCTATATCATCACGCTAAAAGATATTACGGAAAAACGCTTGTTTACAAAAGAACTATCACGTTTGGATCGATTAAATCTTATTGGGGAAATGGCTGCCGGTATCGGTCACGAAGTTCGCAATCCAATGACAACAGTGCGTGGTTATTTGCAAATGTTTCAGCTTAAGAAAAAGTATGCTGATGATCATGAACAATTCCATATTATGATAGAAGAACTGGATAGGGCCAATTCGATTATTACCGAATTCTTATCACTTGCAAAAAATAAGCGAGTTGAACTAAAACCAGGTAATTTAAACGGAACTATCCATGCGTTATTCCCTTTGTTGCAAGCTGACGCCATGCGTTTGGGATATAAAATTCAAACAGATATAGGAGATATTCCTGTTATCTGTTATGACGATAAAGAAATACGGCAACTTATATTGAATTTGGTGAGAAACGCCATGGAAGCTATGAAATTAGGCGGAGCAGTGTCCATTAAAACATACGCAGATAACGATGAAATAATATTAGCTGTGCAAGATACCGGAACTGGCATACCAAAACATATAATGGATAAATTAGGTACTCCCTTCATGACAACCAAAGATGGTGGAACTGGTTTGGGATTATCAGTTTGCTATCGGATCGCCGAAAGGCATGGCGCAAAAATTGATGTCAAAACTTCTTCAGAGGGAACGACATTTTTTATTAAATTTAAGGCTATGATAGCAATCTGTACGACTCATTACGTCTGATAATTATCCGTTCCTTATATTAAAAAGAAATGAACCATTTAGGGCATTAATTGGGATGTGTTCTATATGGTTCATTTGCTTTTGGAATCTTACTTGTCTTAATATACAAAACCTGCGTGAATTGGGCGCGTAAAGCCTTGGCATGCTTGTGCTTAATTATGTAGACTATGCCGGAATGTGTGAAAATACTTTTCAATGCATTTACAACATTCACAAAAAGCGTGGAGGAGTCGCACAATTTTTCTCGAAATTAAACATATTAATACATTTTTCCCTTATTACACTAATTCGTACGGACGGTGATTTTTATGACAGATTTATCAAGTACTTCTTTCCAGCAGCAATTACCTAAATGTCCTACCGGAATCCAAGGTTTAGACGAAATTACCAATGGCGGCCTGCCTAAAGGCCGCACTGCACTAGTATGTGGTTCAGCCGGATGTGGTAAGACCCTGCTGGCGATGCAATTTTTAGTGAACGGTGCCAAGTTATACAATGAGCCGGGTGTCTTTATGTCCTTTGAAGAAAATGAAAGAGAGCTTGCCGAAAATGTTGCTTCCCTCGGCATCAACTTAGAAGGCTTGGTAACTGAGAACAAAATATGCCTGGACCATGTGTATTTCGACAAAAGTGAAATCGCTGAAACCGGCGAGTATGACCTGGAAGGATTGTTTGTCCGCCTGGAATATGCCATTAAAACCATTGGTGCCAAGCGGGTCGTGCTTGATACCATTGAGGCCATTTTTTCGGGGCTGGCCAATGAGACTATTATCCGTGCCGAGCTTCGCCGGTTGTTCCGCTGGCTCAAGGACAAAGGTGTCACCGCTATTGTCACCGGCGAAAAGGGAACCGGGAGCTTTACCCGCCACGGCATTGAAGAATACGTTTCCGACTGTGTCATCCAGTTGGACCATAAAGTATTTGATCAGATTTCTACCCGCTGGCTCAGGATTATTAAGTACCGGGGCAGCGCTCACGGAACGAATGAGTACCCCTTTCTTATCGACGAGGAGGGCATCTGCATTATGCCGATCACTTCTGTCGGTCTGGAAGCACATGCCATAACAGAACAGATATCTTCCGGCATTGAGCGTCTTGATACCATGCTTGGCGGCAAGGGATTTTACAAAGGCAGTAGCATCCTTATCTCCGGTACAGCTGGAACAGGTAAATCGACGTTGGCCGCCTATGCGGCTGATGCCGCCTGCCGCCGGGGCGACCGCTGCCTATACTTTGCGTTCGAAGAATCCGCGCACCAGATTATCCGCAATATGAGGAGCGTCGGTCTTGATATGAAACAATGGCAGGAGCAGGGATTGCTGCGCTTTACGGCCGCCCGTCCCACCCTGTTAGGACTCGAAATGCACCTTGTCAGGATATACAAACAGGTGCATGAATTTAAGCCACAGCTGGTGATTCTTGATCCTATTTCCAATTTAAGTTCAGCCGGGGAAACCTCTGAGGTTAAAATTATGCTGACACGGCTGCTGGATTTCCTGAAATTGCAGGGAATTACTGCAATTTTTACTAATTTATCTTCGTCGAAACATCTGGAGGAGACGGAGATGCAGACTTCCTCGCTGATCGACACCTGGATTGCCTTGCGGGATATCGAAAGCAACGGCGAACGGAACCGGGGACTGTATGTCCTCAAATCACGCGGCATGGCCCACTCCAACCAAATCCGCGAATTCATCCTGTCAGACCGTGGTATAGAGCTTGCTAACGTTTATTTGGGAGCAGACGGCATTTTCACAGGCTCGGCTCGCTATGCTCAGGAAGAGAAAGATAAGGCCGCACGGTTGCTGCGCCAGCAGGAAATTGAACGCAAACAGCGCGAAGTCGAAAGGAAACGCGCCAAGCTGGAAGCGGAAATTGCCGCTCTGAAGCTGGCCTTTGAAGCCGACCAGGAAGAACTGGAAAAACTTATGGCTGAAGAATGCCTGCAACTCAACGTACTTGCCGGCAACCGGAAAGAAATGTCCATGTTACGAAAAGGTGATAAATAGTTTTTGGGGAGGACGACTATGAGTATAGATGAAAATTTAACCAGCCAAGACCTAGAATCGGAGACATGGCTGCTCAGGCTGTACATCGCCGGACAGACGCCAAAATCGGTTCGGGCGATTGCCAACTTGCGGGAAATCTGCCAAACATACCTGGAAGGTAAATATAGTATTGAAGTAGTTGACCTGATGGAAAACCCGGAAATCGGCCGGGAGGATCAAATCCTGGCGATTCCGACCCTTGTACGTAAACTTCCACCTCCTATCACCAAGATTATTGGGGATTTATCAGATGTTGAGCGGGTACTCGTAGGGCTAAGCGTTATCCGAACTTGAGGAGTGGTCGTAATGACACCAAGGATTAAGTCGAATAAGCAAGATGGAGTAGCCAACGTTCCGCACAAGAGCTATGACCTTTGGTTGTATATCGCCGGCGCTTCACCGCGGTCTCAGAGAGCGGTTGCCAACATAAGAAAACTGTGCGAAAACTCGCTATACGGAACTTGCAACCTCAAAGTAGTCGACATCTTGCAGCAGCCGCAATTGGCTAAAGAGGACCAGATCATTGCTGTCCCCACCCTAATAAAGAAATCGCCGAAACCTGTACGCCTGTTCATCGGAGATATGTCTAATAAAGATGACATACTTTTAGCACTGGAGGGCTAGTGTGATGACGACATCGGATACCAAATTGAAAAAATATGAAGAATTGGTCGCCGATAATAATGAACTTCGCTGGCGGCTAAAAGAAGCGAATAGTATTATTAATGCCATCCGGGATGGAGCGGTAGACGCTCTATTGCTGCCAGGAGATAAGGGTGACCAGGTTTATGTTCTGCAGGGCGCCGACCTTGTTTACCGGCAAATCGTTCAGGAAATGCAGGAGGGGTATATTACCGTCAGTTTGAGTGGGACGATTCTCTTTAGTAACCAGAACTTCGCCAGAATAATCCGGCAGCCCCTGGAGGAAGTCACGGGAATGACCCTCTGGGAGCTCTTAACGCTATCCGACCAAGAGACTATCCGGAGGAATTTGGCAGAAGGCAAATACCGCTTCAAACTTGAGGTAAACCTTTCGACGGCCAATAATATAGTTGTTCCGGTACTACTTTCTGTTGCCGAGTGTTACCTTGAAGACACTTGGTTTATTTGCATTGTGGTAACTGATCTTACTGAGCAAAAAAAGAGTGAACAGCGCCTCATGCGTCAGATTTTCGACCAGGCAGCCGAAGCCATCATTGTCTGCGATGAGCGCGGTCGTATCCTGCGTGTCAATCGGACTGGAAGCAGATTTTTTGGAATGAACCTGTTACAGACTTTATTTGACCAGACAATCCCCCTGTTTCACGCGTCGGATGGCAGGCGTTTCCGGGCGGAAGAATCATTAGGTAGTGAAACTGCAACCGGCGTGGAAGTTACATATCTAGACCCTGTAGGCAAGATACTTACTTTTATAATTGAAGTTGGCCGTCTAAACGGTGAAGAAACATCGGGAATTAAGGGATTCCTGATCACACTGTCTAATATTTCAGAGCGTAAGGCGGCTGAGGCGGCTCAGCGGTCCGCCAACGAACAGTTGAAAGCAAGCGAGGCTCAGTTTAGAAGCCTTTTTGATCATATGATTAATGGCTGTGCTTATTACAAAGTGATATTTGATGAGAACGGAATGGCTTATGATCTATGCTGCCAACATGTAAACCCAGCATACGCGGAGTTTCTGGGTTATCCGGCCAGGGAATTGACAGGCAGACGCGTATCGGAAATCTTTCCCTTGCTAAATAGCAAAGAACGCAGCGACTGGCGGCAAACTTATATAGAAGTTGCTTTATCCGGCCGGTCAGTAAACTTTATTCAGTATTTCGACCATCATAATAAATGGTATTCCATTACTGCATATAGCCCTGAAAAAGGGGCCGTTGTCGTTATCTACTCCGATATTACCGAAAATAAACTGGCCGAGGAAGAAATCCGCCGGTATGCAAAGCACCTTGCGGAAGCTAACTCCGAACTGGCAGCAACTAATCAGGAACTTAAGTCATTTTCGAACATTGTGGCTCATGATTTTCGCACCCCCATGGTCAATTTAAAAGGTTTCTCCAAAGAACTGAGTCATTCTCTCGCCGACCTGCAGGAGATTCTTTGTGGCCAAAAAATGCCGGATAAGATCAATAAAGCAGTGGACAGGCTTCTTATGAAAGAGGTGCCTGACTCACTGCAGTTTATTAATTCCGCGGTAGATAGACTGGATAGAATGGTTACCGCCCTCCTTAAATTAGCCCGCCTAGGTCGACGCGAGATGAACTATCAGCAGGTCGCTATGAACGATCTAGTCAACACCGTTGTGCGCTCCTTCGCTCATCAGACTGAGCAAAAGGGTATTCGTTTGGAAGTTGGCTTGTTGCCGCATATCGAGACCGACTTTTTGGCCATGGAACAGATTATTGGGAACTTGCTGGATAACGCCATAAAATATTTAAAGCCTGGTGAGCCGGGAGAAATAAGCATAGCGTGCACAGATAACGGCACTGAATACTTATTTAGCATTCAGGATAACGGGCGCGGAATCGCGGCCGAGGACCAGGAAAAGGTATTTGAAATTTTTGGCCGGGCAGGTAAACAGGATGTACCTGGAGACGGTATGGGCTTAGCATGTGTCAGGACGCTGGTAAGGCTTCTGGGCGGCAAGGTGTGGTTTGAATCGGAGCCTGGGGTGGGGACGAAGATGAGCTTTACCATACCTAAAAGATAATATGACAATTAATATCGTTTTTGAGAGGGGTTAAATTATGCAACCAATTAAAATATTACTTGTAGAAGATGATCCCGGTCATGCCCGCTTGATTGAAAAGAACTTGCGCCGCTCAGGGATCATGAATGAAATCATAGCTTTCGATAATGGACAAAGTGTTCTTGATTACGTGAATACTGCTTGCTTCGAACAGGAATCGAACGAAGACTTGCTAATACTGTTAGATTTGAATTTGCCTATTCTTGACGGGTATCAAGTACTGGAACGAATCAAAGCCAATGAGCAGACAAAAACAATTCCTGTTGTTATTTTAACAACTACGGATATTCCACAGGATATCAATCGCTGTTATGCATTAGGCTGCAATATTTTCATTACAAAGCCCATTCAGTATGAAGATTTTTGCGCAGCTATTCAAAATTTAGGTTTAATGCTATCTATTGTGAAAGTCCCTTCGACAAAGTGAGTTAGTAGCTAGTAAGATTTGTCCTACATCTAGGGTGAAAGCGAGTAAAGTTATCCGGAAGGGAAGTGCCTGGCTTTGAAACAAAAAGTAACTAAGTTAATACCTGCAACCCTTACCGGCATTCTTGCCAGGGGTAAGCGGTCAGAGACAGCCAGATTAGCGATTTTATCACAAGCCGCAAGCAGGCTGCTTGTAAGCGACTTTCCCGAACAACTTGTCCAACCTCTGGCTGAGCAGGTAATGGCGGAACTAAATTGTCAGTTCTTTTTTAATTTTATTCCTTACCCGGAGAAAGGCTGTCTGCGACTCAATGCCTACGCCGGGATTCCGGCTGCAGCCGCCCGGGAAATTTTGCTGCTGGATTATGGTGTTGCGGTATGTGGTACCGTAGCCCAACGGGGAAAGCGAATCGTAAAGGAATGTATCCAGAGCCTGGATGATCCTATTGTGGCGCTCGTTAAATCCTTTGGAGTGCGGGCTTATGCGTGTCATCCGCTTCTTTCCCCCAAAGGTAACATTCTCGGAACACTTTCTTTTGGAACCATAGAGCGGGACAGTTTCCATGATGACGAACTGGCCTTGATGCAGACGCTGTCAAACCAGCTAGCGGTCGCTTTCCAGCGCATACAGGCGGAGAGAGAGCTGCGGAAACTCAACGCAGAATTGGAACAAGAGATTATGCAAGGGTACGCTGCCCAACAACAGATTCGTGAGCAGGCCGAGTTGCTGGGAAATGCGAATGACTACATTATGGTACGGGACATGGACAGCCGGGTGGTCTATTGGAACCTGGGAGCGGAGAAGGGCTATGGCTTTATGGCGACAGAAGCAGTGGGCCGAATTACCCATGAACTGCTTAAGACCGAGTTTCCTGATCCTTTGGCTGTGATTAATGAGAAATTACTCGAATGGGGGCACTGGGAGGGTGAACTATTGCACACCCGTAAGGACGGGGTGCGGGTTATTGTGGAAAGCCACTGGACTCTCAAGCGGGACGAGGCAGGCAAGCCTGTATCAATTATGGAGATCAACAATGACATCACTGCGAAAAAGCAAGCGGCTGAGCAATTGCAGGATGCGAACAGGCGGTTGGAGCAATTCAACATTCAACTCGAGTCTATGGTGGCGGAGAGGACAGCACAACTTCAGGAGATTAACGCAAAACTGCAGTTGGAGATAGCAGAGCGGCAGGCAGCACAGGAAAAGCTGGCAACTAAGAATCAAGAGCTTGCGGCGAGCGAGCGACGGCTGCAGCGGTCCGTTGACGAATTATCAGAGATCAACAAGGAATTAACCTCTTTCACCAACAGTATTGCCCATGATTTCCGCAGCCCAATGGTTAACTTACAGGGATTTACATCAGAACTTGGCCGGTCTCTTACAGAACTAACGCAGGTGCTTGACGGGGTTGAATCTCTCCTTCCGATTGAAGTTCAGACGAAAGTGGCTGAATTGCTCAATGAGGATGTTACGGATGCGCGGCAGTTTATCAATTTGTCGGTTAACCGGCTGGATAGGCTGGCAAAATCATTGCTTGAATTATCCCTGATTGGCCGTCGCGAAATGACTTTTACAGAAGTTGATCTGGGTAAACTTGTAAACAGACTCATAAAATCCCACCACCGTCAAATTGCCGGACAGAAGCTTCGGATAGCGGTTGGTGCGTTGCCAAAGATCCAAACCAACTATCCGGCTATGGAACAGATAATTGACAACTTATTGGATAACGCCATAAAATATACAGAACCTAGCCGGCCAGGAAAAATCGAAGTTACCTGCCTTGAAAAAGAATATGACTACATGGTGAGTATTAAGGATAATGGGCGTGGCATTGCTTCCGTGGACCATGAGAAGATTTTTGAGATTTTCCGACGGTCAGGGAAATACGACCAGCCAGGGGACGGCTTGGGTCTGGCCTATGTACGGGCTTTGATCAGAAAGCTGGGCGGTAAGATATGGCTTGAATCAGAGCTTGGAACGGGTACTCAAATGATGTTTACGGTGCCCAAAATTCAATAGATTTAGATTAAACAATAGTCGTATTTTATACATTTTATTTTTATTCCAATTTTTTGGAGTGATGACATGACAAATTTGTTAAATAATACGTACAAAGGTTGGATATCTATTCTATTAGGAGCTTGCTTCTTATTTGCGGCAGGCTATCTGGGTACAAAAAACTTCTTGATTTTTCATTCCTTTGCTGAAACGTTCACTATCATCGTCAGTTATAGCATTGCCTTCATAGTTCTTAATACATATGAAAGTATAAATAACAATTTTATTCCTATTATCGGGGTTGCTTACTTTTGTGCTGGTTTTTTCGATGTAATACACACACTAAGTTACGAAGGATTAAATATAATCCCCAATGCCGGTGCAGGGCTGGCACCCCAAATGTGGATTATTGCCAGATATCTGGACAGTATTGGGATGCTGCTTGCCGGAATATCGTTTCATAAGACTTTTAAATTACCTTATGTGCTGATTACTTATGTTTGTGTCTCAATAATAGCATTATTATCTGTATTTTATTGGCATGTATTTCCGCTGACATTTATCCCCGGTCAGGGACTCACTCCCTTTAAAGTGTACAGTGAGTATGCTATCTGCCTTATTCTTATTGCCAGCCTTATACTATTGATATGGCACAAAAGCCGGTTTCAGCCGCGAGTGTACCGGCCGCTGCTGATTTTTTTCCTTGTTTCCATTTTTACTGAGCTTTCATTAACTTTCTACAAAACCAATGGTGGGTGGGAGAACGTAATTGGCCATTTGTTAAAAATGACGGCTTACTTCTTCTTATACCGGGCGGTTGTAGTAACCACTTTACAAGAGCCATATGACAGAATAAGCGGCCAAGCGAAAGAATTACATGAAACTAACGCGACACTGGAAGAAGAAATTACGGAACGGCAGGCGGCTCAGGAAGCACTTTGTCAATTGAACGCCGAACTTGAAAATAAAGTTTTGGAACGTACGAGCCAGTTGCAAGAGATTAATGCAACACTGGAAGAAGAAATAATGGAACGGCAGGCGGCGGAAGCGACGCTAAATGAGACCAACGCAGCCCTCAAGGCGAGTGACGCCCGTTATCGCAGCCTTTTTGACAACATGCAGAATGTTTTTTCTTTACGAAAAGTTATTGTAGATGAGGATGGCCGACCGGTCGACCTTTTATACCTTGAGGTCAACCCGGCGTTCGAGGTGCTTTACGGCCTGAAACCGTCTGACGTTGTGGGCAAACTGTTCACTCAAGTCTTTCCGCACTATCATGAGGAGCCCTTTGACTGGATCAAAGAAATAGGGGAAGTGGCACTTACAAGTGAACCGAAGGCTTTTGTAAAACATGTTGCTTTTTTGAACGGTTGGTTTCATTTTGCTCTGTATAGCCCCGAACCGGGATTGGTTGCTATGATTACGATTGATATTACAGCAAGAATGAAGGCCGAGGAAGCCCAAAAGAGGTATGCAGAGGAGATAGCGGCAACAAACCAGGAACTCCAGAATTTTACGAATATCGTCGCCCATGATTTTCGGTCACCCATGGTTAATCTCAAAGGGTTTTCGAAAGAACTTGGAAACGCACTGAAGGACCTCAAAAAGGCCATAAATGATGATGCGGAATGTGATCGCGAAAAGGCGAACGAAATATTGGATAATGAGGTACCGGAATCGCTGGATTATATTCGAACGTCTGTAGACAGATTAGACAGAATGGTAAATGCCCTGTTGAAGCTGGCCCGAGTCGGCAGGAGGGAAATGGTCTATAAACCGGTAGAATGCGGTGAACTAATAACCGGTATCTTCCGTTCTTTCGAACATCAGATTCAAAAACAGGGAATCCGGGTTGAGGTCGGTCCAATGCCGATAATCGAAACTGATTCCCTGGCCCTGGAACAGATTATCAGTAATTTGGTTGATAACGCTATTAAATACCTTGATCCCGGTCGACCAGGGAAAATTGAGATAATGACTGCAGATGACGGCGATAAATATCTATTCACAGTTGGCGACAATGGGCGAGGAATTGCTCAGGAAGACTGCGCGAAGATCTTTGACCTGTTTAGCCGCGTAGGCAAGCAGGATAAGCCGGGTGAAGGGCTGGGGCTAGCCTACGTCCGAACCTTAGTCCGCCAATTAGGTGGGAGAATTTGGTGTGAATCGGAGTTAGGTGTTGGGACGAAGATGAAATTTACGATTTATAAACAGTCTTGTCAATAATTTATGTGTTACCTTTAAAAATATATTAGTCAGAAAAAAGAGGCGCATAGCCTCTATTTTTTATTGCCAGAGGAAACCTGGACTTGGCGAATGAAAGTTGAAAAAAATTTATGGCGGTAATGTGTAAAATTAAATGTAATTTCCACCATTTCTCAAGACAAAAATAAAAATTTAATCACAAAATGGAGGGGTCTAGATGTCAGCAGAAATTATTTGCGGTAAATTGAAAGAAGCTTGGGAAAGTATCATTCAGTGCTGGCAGTATAAAATTGCTGTCAGCCTTTTTTCGAACATTATAACATTTCTATTTGGCGAGATAGATGTTGGTTTCATTGCACTCTGGTCATTAGTATTTCTTGATTTGTTTTCCCGCTGGGCCTGCGTTACGAAAAAACATATTGAAGATAGTCAACTACAATGTGGCTGGATTGCCGGCTTCCTAAATGCTTGGGAAACAGGTGTGCTCAATTCGCGTGAAATGCGGTTTTCCTTTGTGCCCAAAATCGGCGTATATCTGGGGTTGCTGATTGCCGCACACTTGCTGACTCTTATTATTCAGCCTAAAGTTTTGTTGGGAGTTGAGTGGTCGCAAGTTCCGGCCAATGTTGTTACTATGTACCTGGCAATTACCGAGTTTATGAGTATTAATGAAAATTTTGTGGAAATGGGCTATGGTTTTTTGGCTCCCTTATCGCGTTTCTTTTGTAAAAAACGCGACTCACTGGTGGGGAATGATAATCAGGATACAGGAGATAAACGACAGTGAAGATCATGTTCGCCGCCGCATCCTATTCCTTTTCGAGCAGTGCCTCATACACCAGCGAAATAACGCTTCCATATTTTCCTGTTTCAAAATTGCTCGTAAAAAACCGGTCCACATCTCCTGGCATACTTGGTGCATGAACACGATTAGTTAAGAGAATGATCGCCATATCATGCTTAGGGTCAATACAGCTATCAATTCCTGTCCAGCCCGTATGACCAATTACCTGATCACTGGCATAGGGGCCAAACTCGAAAATAGTATCCTTATTTCCGCCCTTATTCCAGCCCAGGCCGATTTCTTTATCATGATCGGTCGGTTTCGTAAAGTAGGTCACGGTAGATTGATCACACAGTTTGTAGCCGCCATAACCACCACCATTCAAGATGACTTGCGCTAAAACGGCCAAATCCTGCGCCCGGGAAAAGAGTCCGGCGTGACCTGAGACCCCACCTAAAGAATAATAAGCTTTTTCATCATGTACTTCGCCTTGTAGTGTATAATCGCGAATGTTAGGAAAATACACTTGGTGATCACGGGTATTGCCGTTTCTTTCCGTTGCGGCAAACTGTTCTTTCTTAAACCCTTTTTGCAGGGGATTAAACAGCGTATGAGTAAGTCCCATAGGACGGTAAATATTTTTTTCCACATAGTCATCCAACCGTTGCCCGGTAATATGTTCGATAATAGCACCAAGCAAAATATAGTCAGTATCACTATACACCGTTTGTGTCCCAATAGGATAAACAAGCGGTGCTTTTTCTATTAACTTAAGCGTGGCTGCACGGTCTAGTGAATAAAATTCGCCCGATTTATGCGAATCAAAAAACTTAATTTCGGGGGCAAAACCAGCACTATGCGCCATAATATCCCGTATCTTGATCTCATCTCGTCCTTCACCGGTGAAACCAGGCAAATAAGCGGACACTCGCTCCTCGGGGTTGACTTTTCCCTCACTTGTCAGCTTCATCATGGCAAATACAGTGGCATATATCTTGGTATTAGAAGCGAGATCAAAGAGCGTATCCGGTGTCATCGGCTGGCACTTTGCTAAAAGCATATCACCCTCATATTTTTTTTGCCAGCCATAAGCCGTGTTTTTGACAATTTTGCCATCTTTGACAATGAGAAGTACTGCACCAGGAAAGCCCTTTGCGACATCCTCCTGTATCAGCGCATCCACCTTGGCAAGTTTTTTTTCGGAAAAACCAACCTCTGCCGGACTACCAATGGTCAGTTCGGGATACAAAATTTTCACATTGATGTACGCTCCTGCAGGCGAAATCTGCAATACTTTCAGCGCATTATCCCCATCCACGGTGTATTCGCCGATATCTATCTTCATTTTTCCCTGCGGAACTGTTAAAGCCTCCTGAATTGACACTTGTTTGCCATTAATATATACTTCTGCATGGAGAGCGCCATGATTCTCGACAAGCATGGTTCCTCGTCCACGATAAGCTTTGAATACCCGGCGGCTTTGTGCATAAATACGCGTAGTAGGATCATCCTCGGGGAACTTGCTGTCAATCTGGGATTCCTGATACGTATTTTCCACCCGCGTAACCTGCACTATTGATAGATCTGCTGCTTGCGCGGAAATGAAAAAAGCAAAATATGACACAAACGGCAACGTAAAGAAGATTTTTCTTAATGGTATTTCCACGATAATTCCTCCTTGTTTGCTGCATCCCCTATTATACAGGATACAATATCAGAAACCTGAAAGTCAAAGAATGATTAAAGGAAACCCTCTTACGAGTGATTTTAATGGTACTTTTCGTATAAAGGATTTTACAATTTGTATGTATAAAAAGATTAGAATAACGAATCTGGATACTAATATAAGGAGAGTGTTATCGTATGACAAACGGAAAAATGAAAAAAGTATCACCATCCATTGATGAGTGGCTCAAAGAAGCAAAAGCGGATCCAGCAGCTTTACAGGAAGGCATGTTTTTGGTTCATAATGGCATTGTTCGCCAGACACCTAAAGCCCAGGTTCGTCAAGGACGTGGTGACGGCTCGCTGGTAAAGGGAATGGAATTCGCGTATGATGCCGCAAAAGTTGATGCAGTCATTGCTGAAACCTATAAAATGGAGGGCATCTTCTATATTAAGGTTTGGCTAAATGAAGGCCAGCTTACTCTGGGCGATGATATAATGTATGTATTGATCGGCGGTGATATCAGGCCGCATGTTATTGATGCCTTACAATTCCTGGTTAGCAAGATCAAAAACGAATGTGTTACAGAAATCGAACTAAAGCAGTAAATGAAACCGGAGAGTCGGGGGATGTTCAGCAGATCCAAGCCATGGATTCAAAGCGACTAATAATGTGAAATTGTAGGTATAAAAATGAGCCGGTGGGGGTGATTAGAAATCACCCCCACCGGCTTCATTTGATATATGTGTTAATTCACACTTTAAAATAGCGGCATTAAGCTTTCTATTGTCTCATAGTGTAGCTCGCAGTGTAAAAGAGAGTGAACGGTAAACGGAAAATCCCTGGAAGATTTGACCCCATCACACGGCAGGAAAAAAATATACCTAGCAGTAGAGGGATAATTCGCAACAATAGCGAATTACAAATAAATTGGTTAATAATGGAAGGATTGTGCTATTTTTACCATTGGGGTGTATAAATATGGCTTGGCTTAAAAATTTGAAGATAGCACATAAGCTTGTGTTGTTTTTTCTGTTTGTGTTTTTGCTGTTTACAGGATTGGGACTGTTTAATTATCAAGTAAGTGGTAATGTCTCTAAAAGTATGCAAAAGATGTATGAGTTAAGAATGCTATCAATATCTTTACTTAATGAATGTGCAATCAAGCATAAAGATACAGAGTCTTTAGCCCTTCAGGCGCTTATGACACCTAATAACAAGGCTAAAATTATTAATCTTACGGCAGTTATAGAAGAAAATTATCAAGATATCGAAGAATTGCTTAAAAAATACGAAAAAGGTGATTTGGATGAGGTTGAACAAGCCTTGCTTGTCCAGCTTATGCAAGAACAAACAGAATACCATGACAGTCTTAGGGCTGCTAATGATTTGATTTTACAAAACAGGCGGAAAGAAGCGTACGAGTCTTATGTGGGGAATTCCTCCGTACACGCAAATAATATAAGTGTCCTACTCAGGGTAATGACCGATCACAATAAAAAAATGGCTGAAGAACAATATCTGGAAGCCAACAGACTGGCAAATATGTCTTTAATAATAATATATTTAATTCCTTTTATCGGGGCTTTTTTTATTTTGCTGTTAGCGTATTTTATCAATAAAAATTTAACAGGGCCGCTGCAAACCTTACTGAACCAAATAATAAAAGTGGCTGAGGGCAATTTTGATAACCTTAAAAAGAGGATCAAGGTTGACTCCGCCGATGAAATAGGATTATTGGCACAAAGCTTTAACAATATGTCGCAAACCATAGATAAATACATGAGAGAGCTCACGGAAAAAAATGAAATAATTAAAGCCCAAGCCAATCAAGATTCCTTAACAGGTCTGCCAAACAGGAGGATGTTGGAGAGCACATTGAACAACCTTCTGCGTGAAACCAATTTTATGCAGAGTAAACTTGCCATATTCTATATTGATTTGGATAATTTTAAAACTGTCAACGATACAATGGGACATCTCTGGGGCGATAGGGTTCTTAAACAGGTGGCAAAGCGTCTCGAGAAAGGTAGTCTCAAGTGTGATCTTATTGCCAGATTGGGGGGAGACGAGTTTGCTGTCGTAGCCGCTAACCTTAAAAACAGGCAAGAAGCGGAATTTATTGCGCAAAGTATTATTGAAGCTCTTGAGCAACCGTTATTCAGCGGGAAAAATCAAGTTTATATCACTATAAGTATCGGTATTAGTTTGTTTCCGGATCATGGTGAAAACAGTACTACATTATTTAATGCGGCTGATACCGCTTTATATCAAGCAAAAAGAAGCGGAAAAGAAAATTTCCAGTTTTACACTGACGAATTGCGTGGTAAAGTATTAAACCGCAGTCAAATGGAAGAAGACCGTGCAATAGAATCAGATAACCTGGGAAATATTTAGTTGGAGGCAAACATAAACAGGATGAAGAAATTGCTGTCACTGTTAACTTTACTACTATTATTGCCGGGGTGTATTAAGCTGTTGCCGGGCCCGCAAACCGGCAATAGCCACACCCTGAACGTAAGCGTGCTGTTCTCCGAAGGAGGCCGGGGAGACCACGGTTATAATGATATGGCCCATCTTGGTGTTGAACAGGTCAAAGCGGATTTTGGCAGTGCTGTTACTATTAAATATTTTGATTTTACTGCTAATTATGACTTTTTGCTGCGTTTGCAGGGTCAAAGCAGTATGGATGTTGTAATTATCATCGGCGGCTATAACTATATTGACAGTATAATAAAAATAGCGAAAGAGTTTCCTAAAACAAGATTTGTTGTAGTTGACGGCTATATTTCCGGTTTAACAGAGCATGACAATATTACCTGTATCAACTTCAAAGTTCAGGAAGGCTCCTTTTTAGTCGGTGCAATGGCGGCTTTAAAGAGCACGTCCGGTAAGATTGGCTTTATTGGCGGCATAAAACGTCCGGAAATCGAAAGGTTTGAAACAGGTTTCACTGCCGGGGCAAAATATATTAAGCCTGAGATAAAAATCATAGCTGACTATATAGGGAATACTTTAGCTTCCTTCAAAAACTTTGAAAAGGGCGAGGAATTGGCGGAGGAGCAATATAAAAATGGTGTTGACGTGATATTTCATGCAGCAGGTGCTTCAGGCTTTGGCGTTATTTCTGTTGCAGAGAAACAAAAGAAATGGGTCATTGGTGTTGATACAGACCAAGCTTTGCTTTTGCCCACCGACCAGAGACCGTATATCCTGACAAGTATGATTAAAAAAGTGGATACTGCCGTTTACAATGCCATAGCGGCTTCGATAAACAAAGAAATCAAAGGTGGCTATATCACATATGGCCTAGCGGAAAATAGCGTGGGTTATGCCGAAAATCAATACAACGCGGTAGAAATCAAAGAAAGTAAAGAGACCGTGGAAAAAATTAAAGCAAAGATAATTGCTAAGGAAATTATTATTCCTGATAGGACCGGTTCCCCGTTTGTTACGCAGGGTAGCTTAGTGGAGTGAAGGTAAAAAATAACCATCGAATATTCCTTAAGGGAATTTCGGTGGTTATTTTTTACTATGGCCGCATTTCATAATATTGTAATAATTCACCGACGGTGACTATGTCATACCCCATTTGCCGGAGACGGTCAATGATAATTCCCACGGCCTCTGGTGTAGAAGTTGCGCAATCACCTTCATGAAGCAAGATTATCGCACCCGGTTCTATTTTAGATAAAACTCCATCAACAATTTGCGCTGCATTTTTATTATCCCAGTCCCGGGGATCGATGGACCAAAGGATTGTAGTATAACCCCGCTTATAGAGATCTCCAACGATACGGTCATTATATCCTCCACCGGGTGGACGGATAAACGACGGCTTCGAAGCTACCGCAGAAAATGCTTTTTCCGCCTTATCAATCTCACTGTTAAATTCCTCTTTACTCAATTTTGAAAGAAAGCGGTGATTGTAACTATGGCTTGCAATTTCGTGGCCGCTGGCAATAATCGCCATTGCTAAATCCGGATTTTTTTCGACACTGGAACCTAACAGGAAAAAAGTTGCATGGACATTCTTATTATTAAGTACTGCCAGTAGGGTCATAGTTGTTCGTGGATGTGGTCCATCATCAAAGGTCAGGGACACTACTTTATGAGTGGTGGGCACCTTCTTTACTGCTTTATCGGAATGTAGCAACGTGCCATTAATTACTACTGTTATAGTAAGAAGCCCCAGGAAAAATATTCCCAGAAATCTTCCGCCCATTAAATGGCATTTTACAATGGAACTTAAGTTGCGTACAATGATATCGGTCACCTCCTGGTAACAGCTTAGTCTATCCTGTCCCCAAACTGGGGAGTGTCCGAATTTAGTATCTTGCCAGGCCTTTTTCGCTATGTTTCTGCAAAAGCTCGCCGACTGTAACAACTTGATAGCCGCTTGATTTGATGCTTTCCAGCAATGCCGGCAGTGATCTGCTCGTTATGATAGCCCTGTCGGAGGCGTGCATTAGGATTATTGCTCCAGGTTTTAGCGCACTACCGACCTGGCTTATTAAACAATCAGGCGAAACAGTTTCCAGATCCTTTGAATCCACATTCCAGGAAATGGTCTTATAGCCTAACTGGTCAGCAATTTTTAGTGATTCGCGGCTAAAATTACTATCGCCGGGACGAATCAATGAGGGTTCAATGCCGGTGAACTTTTTTAGTACTGTATGGCTTTTATCTAAATCAGTAAACATTTGTTCCGGACTAAACTTCGCGCTGTCTTTAGAATCAGCCCACTTATAGCCAATTTCGTGTCCTTCCGCCAGGATTCGTTGGATTGGCTCAGGATGCCGGCTTACATACATTCCTGTTATAAAAAAGGATGCTTTTGTGTTATGTGCCTTTAAGGCATCCAGAATAGCAGATATTACTCTATCGCCGTTGTCTAAATCAAAAGTCAGGGCAATAACCTTGTCGTGTGTATATGTGCCGGCAATAGCAAAAGAGGGCTCTGATTTAATAGTTGATATTTGTGACATTAGCACGTAGATCACCGCTAGCCCTAATGCACTAATAAGCAAAAATCTAGGTTTTAAGTACGGCCCAAAATTAATTAACATTAAGATACTCCTTTACAGTCAAACTGCCTGACAGCCAATATACTGCCGGTGCCCACCGTCAGGGGATAATAACTTGCATTAGCCAGTCCACTGCTTGATCTATTCTCTCAGAATAGACATTACTATAGTGTTGGGCATTATTAGGTTCTTGCACGGCCGCTAGTCCTTCGCTAAAGTCTCCGGCCAGGGAATAGCAGGTTGTAATGACGATATTGCCTTTTTGGTCAATATAAGAATAGTGATCATCAATAATTACTTTGGCGAGTCCTTCCCGAAAATCTCCTGCCCATTCAAACTGTGGCTGAATGATTATTCTACCTTCCCGATCAATAAAGCCGTGTTTTCCACTGAGAACTATTTTCGCAAGGCCATCGTGAAAGTCCCACGCCCAGTCGTAGATCGGCTTAATTACTACATTCCCCGATTTATCTAAATATCCGTAATGCTCTCTGATTTTTACGACAGCCAGCCCTTCTGAAAAACGCCAAGCCCAGTCATATACAGGTTTAATGACAATATTGCCTTTCTTGTCAATACTACCGTATTTGTTGTTAATGGTAACTTGGGCGAGCCCCTCGCTAAATCCTCTTGCGTAATTGAAGCCGGGAGTAATAGCTATTTCTCCACCGCGATTGACAAAGCCATATTTAGAATTGATGAATACCGGCGCAAGGCCATCGGAAAAGTCCCATGCCCAGTCATAATTTGGCTGAACGGCCAATGATCCGTCTTGTTTAATAAATCCGGATTTACCATTTATTTTTATCACCGCAAGATCCTCCGAAAAATCTCGGGCCCATTCGTATTTAGGTTCAATAACCATCGAACCGTATTTATCAATAAAACCATACTTGCCATCTGCATTTATCATTGCAAGACCGCCGGAAAACCGGGATGCATACCTATATTGAGGATCAACTGCGATATTACCTGATCGATCAATATAGCCATATTTATCGCCAATTTGGATAACTGCAAGATTTTCATAAAAGTTTTCGGCCCACTCGAACTGCAGTGGGATTATCTGCTGACCATGTTTATCAATAAAGCCCCATTTACCATTTTCATAGTGGTTTATATTTAGGCTATATAATAGCGCAATGACGATAATTACAATTAGAAGGATTGCATATTTGCCCCATTTTTTCATCCCACTAACTCCTCCATTTGCAATACAAATGCTTATACGGTCAGGATGCGGGCCAGCCTGGGTTATCATAAATATAGGCCTAAGTAATACTCGATATGAACATATGCTGATCGTCAGGGTTATATGAATAAATCCCTATAGCGGAGCCTGCTTATAAACGCTCATCTGCGGCGCCGCACGAACTGCGTGAGGTAATCCACATATAAACAATGTGCGTTGATAAATCTGTCTCAATCAGAACGTGCCTGGGATTTCGAGCAGTTCAGAAAGTATAACTTTTCGGGTTTATCTAGATACATTTCTTATTTCAACTACACCGAAACGTAATTTACTTTCTTCCTGCTTACAGACCTTTCGGTCTTCCAGGTCCTCAACGTACCCCCTGTACGCCTCCGGCCTCGAAATCCCAGGCGCCTAGCATCTGAACATTTCTAAGCAGTCTCTAAGATTTAGGGGCTTTTAAGCGGACTCTAGGGCATACAGAAAAACGGCAGGGTGACTGCCGTTTCAGTATTTCAGAATTATTTTATTTCTTAAAATATTACACGCTTATTGGTGAAAATTCCGGTAATCAACCGATTTCATTAGCATATACTTTCGTGAAGCGAAATTATAGTTTATTAT
The DNA here is from genome assembly GCA_023434855.1 of Bacillota bacterium. The sequence continues at coordinate 19,622 of JAEYSJ010000155.1, forward strand.
TGGGAAATTGTCTATCGGTAGTTTAATGCTATTGCAAAAGGATGGGTTTAATGATTAAACGTGTGCCGGTAATTTTACTATTAATTGCATTTTGTATCTTTCTTTCCTTTTATTATCCTGTATTAGCTGATTTGCCTGACGATATAGTCTGGGGCTACTATAGTTTAATCGATGATCTTCCAGTTAGTCAAATGTCTGCGGAAGTAGACGCAAATGATGTCTACGATGAATTTCAAGGTATGGATGCGGCATATGTAGGTCCTCTTCCCTGGGAAAAGGATACTAAATTTCAAAATGCGGTAAACAAGTTGGGGTCACCTGTACTAATGGCCGCCTATAGAGCTACCCTTAAGGAGCCGCTGCCCGGGGAAGAATATAATATTTCCTTAGCGGCACGAAAACTGGCAGGAACCGTGGTTCAGCCTGGTCAAATATTTTCGCAGAATAAAACTTTGGGTCCTTATACGCAAAGACGTGGTTTTCGACCCGGACCAACATATAAGGGTACTGATCTGGTAACTACAATCGGCGGTGGAGTGTGTAAGATTGCTTCCGTTTTGTATAATTTGGCGACATTTAGCGACTTGGAAGTAGTACAAAGATTTCCGCATTCCATGACGGTTCCTTATGTTCCTCCGGGACAGGATGCTACCGTTTATTATGGTGTCAAAGACTTTCGGTTTAAAAACACTTCAAGCGGTCCGATATTAATTTGGTCGCAAGAAATCGATAACGCGCTATATATCGCCTTTTATGGAAATCGTTCTTCTCCCAAGGTTACCTGGCATCATCAAGTTCTGAAAAGAAATAAATATTGGAAGGAATATAAAAGAAATTCTTCTCTTTCACCTGGAGAAGAAAAAGTTGTTTTGCCAGGCCAAGATGGATTTGTCGTAAGATCCTGGGTTACCGTAGAAACGGACAACGGAGAGACGATTGTAAGGAAAAAAGGGGTTAGCTACTATAGTCCGGGGCCTGAAATTATCGAACGGGCCAGGTGAACTTTAAGCAATAACCGCGATATTTGTGAGATTAGGGTCGTATGTTCCCTGAAAGAGGGCCCCGATATTACGCATAGCAATAAGATAATCTAAAATAGCGCTTGTTATCCTTTCTCCCGGACAGATTATCGGGATGCCAGGTGGGCAACAAGCCACTACCTCGCCGCTAATTCTGCCCACCGACTCCTCAAGCGGGATATTGACTGTAGGAGAAAAATAGGCGTCCCGTGGCGTGGCTACCAGGTCCGGAATATCAGGCATAATATTAATTTTTGTAAGATCGCTACTGTCGATCGGTGGTTGTTGCGAGACATGGTTAACAACATTTTGCAGAGCATTAATAAAAATATCAATATCCTGTCGCGTATTACCATGGGTTAAAAGAAGCAGTATGTTAAATAAATCGGACATTTCAACCTGGATATGGTGATTTTGTCTGATAAATTGTTCGACCCAAAAGCCGGTAACGCGTAAAGGCTTTACTGAAATAGTAATTTTCGTCAGGTCGAGGTCGTGAATGCCGGGTTTTCCCGCTACTTCCGCACCAAATGATCGATAATTCTTTGTTTCATTAATTTGTTGTCTTGTATAATTTGCGAGATTAAGTGTGTTTTCAAGTAGGTATTCTCCTTGATCTTCCATTAATGCGCGCGCGGCATCTAAAGAAGATAGCAACAGATAGGACGTACTTGTACTCTGTAAAAGTTTGAGATTCGCCTCCAGTCTATGCCTATCAATTAAACTGCTTTTCAAATGCAGCATCGACGCCTGGGTTAAAGCCGTAAGCAATTTATGAGAACCGTGAACTGAGGCATCCGCTCCACACTGCAGGGAACCATCGGGTAATCTGCTATGAAATTGGAGATGGGGGCCGTGGGCTTCATCGACAATTAACGGCAGACGTCGTTCATGGGCAATCTTTGCGATGCTGGAAATATCTGAAGTAATTCCATGGTATGTAGGACTTACCAATAAAATTGCTTTGACGTCATGCTTATCAAGAGAATCCCGTATTGTATCCGGATTAATTCCAAGCGGTATCCCATAATCATCATCGTATTCCGGCATGTAAAAAACGGGGACAGCTCCGCTTAAGATTACTCCGCTTAAGATTGAGCGATGGATATTGCGGGGTACTAATATTTTATCCCCGGCATTACACACTGTTAATACGAGTGCCTGTAAGCCGCAGGAACTGCCGTTAACTAAAAAATAAGTATAATTCGCGCCAAACGCTCTTGCAGCGAGCCGTTGAGCGCTGTCTATTACGCCGTGAGGACGGTGTAAATCATCCATGCCCGGCACATTTGTGACGTCGGCTAAAAATATTTTGTTTCCCAGTAAATCGCCGATAGACTGATGTACTATAGAGCTGCCTTTATGACCAGGCATGTGAAATCTTATTGTCTTATTGTCAATGTAATTTTTTAAAGCGTTAACAATGGGTATGTTGCCAATGTTATACACCAAATCACTCCCCCAATAATACTTCATAGTTATTTTATGCCTAAGTAAAGTTTGTGGTCACAGTTATCCGGGGAATTATCGGTGCAGGCATATTTGCCCTTCACTATATGAAAACCCGGCAGTAAGCCGGGCTTTCTTTCGCGTTTTTTAATTAATGCGGAAGCTTTAAGTGCTCTACTCCGCACATACGAGAAGCAAACCAACAGTTATCAACAAAGATCCTATGATCTGCCAGGATGTTGCCGTATTACCCAGGCAAAGGTAATTTATTAAAATAGTAACCAATGGAGCGCATGACATGACGATAGTAACTACATTAACGTTACCGTACTTTAAAGCGACAAAGTAGGCTAGATCACCAAGTAGTGTTGCCAGGAGCGCTTCTACGGCAATAAAAAACCACAGCATTGCCGGCACTTTGCCAAGTTCGGTATAGCTTGCTGTGCTGATAACCCAGCCAAGGACGAATGCGGCCGCAATAAGCGTCCGCAAGGTTAAGGCAGTTACCGGACTGACCCCGCTGAGGCCTATTTTCCCGAATATAGGAGCCAATCCCCAACAGACCATCCCCAGAAATGCGTAAAACAAAACCATCTAACCATCCTCCAAATGGAACTCGATGGTTAACTTTATGCGGTAATACAATGATAAATGCGGGAAATATTTTGCGGTGGGTTGACGTATATCTTAAGGATTAAAATTGAATTATTGATATGAAAATGAAGCTGGTTGGGGTAATCACCTTGACCGGCTCATTTGGTATATAAAGTTCCACAAGAGCGAGGCGGTACAGAAGATGTAGTACTATGTAATACATCTTTATGAAAAATTGTAAAAACTTTCATATGAATTGGCTGGATTTGGGATCTTAATATTGGCTGAAGACAAATATCATCAGGTCGTTTAGAATAAATCCAGGGAATTAGTTGCTGACAATGATTGTAAATGAAAACAAAGTTTTTGGGGGGAGTATTTTGGAACAAAAAAAAGGTGATTTAAAAGATAATACTTTGATTTTGATATTGGGTTTTGCAGGGCTTATTTCTGCAGCAGATAACTGGATTGTTTCACCTATTTTGCCAGCAATTGCGACAGAATTCTGTAATCCAATTTCTCAAGTTGGGAATGTATTAACAGCCTATATGATACCTTATGGAACCATGCAGCCAGTTTATGGGTTTCTCAGTGATCGTTGGGGTAAAAAAAAGGTATTGCAGGGGATTATCTGCGGACTTGCTTTAGGTACTATTGGCTGTGCATTTGCTGTTTCTTTATGGATGTTATGCATCTGGAGGGCAATTACAGGCTTTTTTGCCGCCGGTATTATTGCGGTGTCGCTAGCTTTGATTGGTGATACTATACTACCCTTAGAGCGTCAAAGTCATGTGGGAAAATTCATGGGGATTGTTTTTCTTGGACAAGGTTTGAGTGTTGGTGTGGGAGGAGTTTTTGCAAAATACGTCAGTTGGCGGGTAGTGTTTCTTTTTTTAGCTGCAGCAGCTATATGCACGGTCTTCTTTTTGCAGAAACTACCAATAGATCTGCCACATCCCTCTCACTGTAATTTTCTCTCTGAAACCAAACGTGTAATATTGACTCCAATGGGGAGAATAATTTTTCCGTTGGCACTATTTGCAGGCTTCTTATTACTTGGCCTATACAGTTACATAGGTGCTTTTCTCTATGAAATTACACATCTGGATTATTTCCAGGTTGGGATAGTGGTAATGTTTTACGGCTTTGCTTGCCTGCTCGCTGGTTCACAAGTTGGTCAACTGGTCCGGGAGATTGGCCAACAAAAGACGATTATAGTAGGTGCCTGTTTCGCTTTAACTACCGCCTTACTATTAACGATTTTTACATATTGGCAAATAGGATGGCTGGCTACGGTTTGTTTGGGATTTGGATATATTTTTATTCAATCCACCTTAGCTACAATTGCTTTTGATGTAGCAACTGAAAACAAAGGACTCCCTTCAGCATTAATCGGATTAGGTCTTTTTGGTGGTGGTGGCTTAGGTACTGCATTTAGCAGTTGGGTACTTTCGCGGGGGGGATATCAAACGCTTTGGCTGGTTTTTTGTGCCGGAATTGTGCTCTTTATTTTTATTACAGCTATGCTGGGTTTCAATCGCCAAAACCAAAATTCGCAGTAATTCCATATTTTCAGCCTAGCGGGTTTTTGAAAAATTGAATAAGTGTATGTTATATTGCCTAGACGTTGTCTAGGTATTTTTTTGTTCCCCTGTTTAAAACTTCTTTTCAGCTGAATATTATAAGTGCGGAACTTTATTACTGCCATTTTACAGGTATAGTCAACTGCGTTTAGGTAGGCGGCCGTTTTCTTGGCAAAAACAGTAGCAACTAAAAGAATTGTACCATTTGGATTTGTCTTATCCATGTAATAGTTATCGAATATGCTTAAAAATAAGGAGTTGTATAAAATGAAATCAACTGGAATTGTGCGTAAATTGGACAACCTTGGCAGAATAGTAATTCCCAGTGAATTGCGCCGGACATTAGATATTGGCGATCAAGATCCGCTGGAAATATACATGGATAATGAACGGATAATCCTAAAAAAGTATGTGCCTCCCAGTGTGTGCATATTCTGTGGTAGTGCGGATGAAACAACTAATTATAACGGTAAGAATGTTTGTAAAGAGTGCCTGGTGATGATTAAATCACAAAAGTAATCTAATGATTGCTTAATTATTTTCTATAACAAAAACCAGTTTTGGCTGGTTTTTTATTTTACCTGTATTGTCAAATGTAAAAAAATCAGCGGGTATGGTGATTGGAGTCACCTTGCCCGCTTATTATCTTTTGTTAATTAGAACTTGTAATCATATGAGGAATTTATGCCCGCAGAGTCATTCGCTCTTCAACTGCTATTAAGCTGACAAAAGGATTCGGGCATGGATGCTCCCCATGGTTACTTGCATTCCGAACTTGGGAACTACCCTATGATAATGAAGTAATTAATGATAAAATGGAACAAGAAAATTAGAAGAATAGAGTAGCAGTGCAAGCAAAAAGACTTTTTTATGACATTGGAAGGTGAAAAGTATGATTCCAATTCGGGACAATATTCGGTCTCAGTCGACCCCCATTGTTATGTATGGACTTATACTATTGAATATTGTTATCTTTTTCAAAGAACTTTCCGGAGACAATTATGCTCTCACCAGTATAATTGATGCTTTCGGGCTCAGACCCGCCGATTTTATACAGGGAATTTTTAAAAGCCCTGACAATTGGCACCTATATGTTCCACTTGTTACGAACCTGTTTTTGCATGGCGGATGGATGCATATTATTGGGAATATGTGGTATCTAAAAATATTTGGCGATAACATTGAGGATAGAATAGGGCATGGCGAATTTTTGTTTTTTTATATTTTTTGTGGTGTTGTGGCGAACATAACGCAGATAACCATTGACCCCACTGCCAATATCCCGGTAATAGGTGCAAGTGGTGCAATTTCCGGGGTGCTTGGAGCTTATCTGGTATGTTTCACTTGGGCAAAGATCAGCACGCTTATACCAATTTTCTTTTTCTTTACCGTGATTGATATCCCTGCGCTGGTATTTTTAGGGTTGTGGTTTTATTTGCAACTGCTCAGTGGGACAGCGTCTCCAACAAGCGTGGGGTCAAATATTGCCTGGTGGGCGCATATTGGTGGTTTTCTGGCTGGCATGATATTAATCGTTCTTTTACCAAAGCGTCGTTATTGGAGCACAGGAAAGGTCTATCGTTTCATGGACTAATTAATCATCTATGCTACGGTGTTGGTGGTTGCAGCAAAACTCTCATTAGGAAGCAGGACCACACTACATCGTGTGCAAGCCGATCCGGTTGCCTTCACTGTCTTCAAAATAAGCACAGAAACCATATTCGCCGATACTCGTCTTGGGAACCAAAATTTTACCTTTGTTCAGAGCTACCTTGTTCAGCGTGCCAGTGATGTCGGCCACAGAAAAATAAACAAGTGTGCCAGCATAGGATGGCACAAAGGTTTCCTCCTTCACCAGCGCTCCTCCGATTCCGGGAACGCCTATTTCCATAGAAAACATAGCCATTTGCCTTGGGCCCATGTCGATAATAGGCAGTTTTTGGTCTAATACCGCTTCGTAGAATGCTTTGCCTCTTTCCATATCCACTACAGGAATTTCGAACCAAATTACCGGATTTATTTTATCAGCCATTTTTCTTCACTCTCCTATTCTTATTATTCATTTCGTTAATACAGTTAGCACAGTTCTAAAACGATGCTACGCAATCTACCGTCATATCTAGTATAACCGGGATTCTACCTATAAGCCATCTTTTGCTAATCCTGGGTTAGAACATATGTGATTTGTGCCAAACGGAATGAAGAAACTTAATATCGTATAGGGAATTGCCAAAAAAAGCTTCATTTTTTAGAATAAGAAAGTTTCAGGGTGACAAAAATATGGAAGGTATCGGCTGCTTTTCAGCGAATAATATATAAATTCGGTAAAAAGGGGATGGCTGATTAAATGGCTACTGTAGTTGGGCAAGGGGAAGTTGTTTGGATAAATTATGACAGTAAAGAGGCAATTGTAAAACACGATACTGATTATTTGTTGCAAGATCAAACAATGACAATCTTTCATTTGGGTGATTCCTTAGTAAGTATAAAGGAAATATTAGAGAAAATAGGTAGAGAGGATATAATTGAAGAATTAGTTGAACAAGGTATCTTAGACTTATAAGCCCATCGCGGGCTTTTTTTATTTTATGAAGTATAACGCGGGATACGTTTAATAACATTCTTTACGCAAGATGCAAGAGGAATTTGTGTGTAAATGTGGGAATATTCTAAGAATTATATTTCTCAGAAGGAATTTTGCATATTTGTGTAGAAAATTATAAACAGTATTCTTTCGTTTCCCTATGGAAATTTTAGGTAAGTTAATATTGACGGCAAACTATCGAAAGGCGAGGGCGCGAAACATGGGTCTGAAGATTTTGTATCTATGACCAGGAGGAGTTGCTGTGGCCAATAAATCAGTTGAGATGAGACAGGTAATTAAAACTATAGACGACACCATCCGCAATAGCAAGGAAATTCTCTCACTTGCCGCGGAACTGGTACATTTAGGTCCATGGAATTATAATCGTGACACGGGCCTTTTTGAATTCAGCGACGAGTTTTATGCCATCTATGGTACGAACGCGGCGCAGGAAGGACTTGCTATGTCTCCGGATGACTACATACGGGAATTTGTTCATCCGGATGATGCCCCGATGGTTAAAGCCGTAATTGGAAGGGTGGCTTTGATCAAAGAACGCTGGTATTCAATACAGTTTGAACATCGCATCATTCGCCGGGATGGTGAAATACGCACAATTGTTGTACGGGCACGTACCCTCAGGGATGCTGATGGCAAAATCCTTAGACAATATGGGGCCAACCAGGACATTACTGAACAGAAGGCTATGGAGGAAG